>CAZMQR010000114.1:0-7459 GCA_964568325.1 uncultured Chloracidobacterium sp.
CGGCAAAAAAGCCTTCGAGCGTGATATCGGGCGGCTGAGGATAATAGTGGACGCCGCGAAGCGAACGCGTAAATTCGATGATGTTCTCATTGTGCATCTGAGAGAGCCGCCAGAGCACGGACTTGGCGGGCTGCGGTATGACGGGCGACATTATGATCATCGGGCAGTTTGAGATAAAGATCGCAGCCTCGGGGCGGCGCACGCGGAGATTGCCCAAGAGCTCGGCCATATCGCGCCGCCATACACGCGGGCTGGTGAGCCGCATCACGTCGTTGCCGCCGATGCCGACGAGTATGTGGTCAAATTCGACGTCGGGGACGAGAGGCAGCAGTTCGTCTATCACGCGGCGGGCCGTGACGCCGTTGCGGCCGCGAACGTGCCATTCGACCGGGCGGCCGATATGCTCGGCGAGCCGCAGTGCGAATTGCCCCGCGAGCGCCTTTTCGTGTGTGCGCGCACCAAGGCCCGCAACGGTCGATTCGCCTATCACAAGCAGCCGCGCAGGCTCGCCTTCGCCGGGCGTGATGCCCTCGGTCGGGCCGCCTGCGTCCGGCAGCAGGCCGACCTTCCACCGCGTGACGCGGCCCTGGATATAGAGCATCGGCGCAAAGGGCAATATCGCCAGCCCGCCGACCACAAAACGCCTCTGTAATCTCGCCAAATTGTCCATCTCAGACGTTATGCTAGAATCTAGTCACCCCGATGTCTTTGTCAAATTCGCGTGTGCTGCTGCTCCTGCCGGTATTGTTTGCAAGCATTTTGCAAGGCTGCACAGCGACGCCGCCCGCCGAGAATGCCAATGCACCGACGCCGGCCGAGGAGTCAAAGCGGTTTCCGTTCGCGACGAGCGAGCCCGACGTCTATCAGGCGGACGTCGTGGTGACAACGCTCGGAACGGAGACGCGCTACTTTGTCGCTCGCAAGGGCGGGAATTCGCGGCTCGACCTCTATCGCGGCGGCAAGCTCATGACGACGAACCTCGGCACCGACGCGATCTACACCATCGATCACGCCGCGCGGACGTATAAGATGACGCCGACAGGTTCGGGCTCGCCGCCTGTGGCTAACGACGTCGCGCGGGACTTTTTCCAGCGCGGCATGCCGTATCGCTACGACGAACTTGACCGCAAGGACGGCGTCGTCCGATACAAGGCCCGCGAAGCCGGCATTGTCGTGTCCATCGACGAGGCTTCGGGGCTGATGGTGCGGCAGGAATTTAGCGAGGACGGCGAGACGCTGTTCGTTTTCGAACTGCGAAATGTGAAACTTGCCGTTGATGATACGGTATTCCAAGTCCCGGCCGGCTACCGGCGTGTAAACAAATGACGATCATGCAAGAGATCAGCCCCGAGGTGCGGGCGCTGGCGGAGAAGGCACTCAGCAGCATGAGGCTTTCGCAGATGATAGGCATGCGGCTGGTCGAGCTTCGGCCCGACGAGGCCGCCGTCGCCATCGATATGAACGACGATCTTAAGCAGGCGAATGGCGTGCTGCACGGCGGCGTGACGGCGACGCTGATCGATACGGCGATGGCGTTTGCCGTGCGCACGCGGCTCGGGATCGATGAGGCCACGACGACGATCGATCTGACCGTGCATTATGTGCGGCCCGCCGTAAGCGGAACGATCACCTGCACCGCTCGCGTCGTCCGCGCCGGAAAGCGCATCTTTACCGTCTCGGCCGAGGTGCACAATGAGGAAGGCAAGCTGATCGCAACGGCGATCTCTACCTACACAAGGATTTGAAACCACAGATGGACACAGATTAACACAGATATGAAATCACACTTTTATCTGTGTAAATCCGTGTTTATCTGTGGTTAGTTTTTCGGATCGTTAATGGAGCAGTTACGCAAATTCGCGCGTTATTTCAGGCCGTACAAGGGCACGGTGTTTGTCGGCATCGGCTGCATTCTGGCGTCGATGTCGTTCGGGCTGTTCGTGCCGTACATGGTCGGCCGGGCGGTGGACGACCTGAACGCGGGCGTCACATGGGACAAGGTCATCTACTATCCGATCGTCATCCTGGCGATCAATCTTGGAAGCGGCGTCTTTCTGTTCCTGCAGCGGCGGCTGCTGATCAATACGTCGCGGCATATCGAATTCGACATGCGGCAGGATTTTTACGCGGCGCTTGTCGATCAGCCGCTCGAATATTTCCACCAGAACCGTGTCGGCGACCTGATGGCGAGAGCGACGAATGACCTTGCCGCCATTCGCCAGATAGTTGGGCCGATGATCCTTTACAGCTTTCAGGCGATCTTTGCACTCTGCATCTCGCTGCCGATAATGCTGAGCATATCGACCAAGCTTACGCTGCTGATGCTGATCCCGCTGCCGCTTGTGAGCCTGACAGTTAAATACCTTGGCGGTCAGATACACACGCGGTTTGAGAAGATACAAGGGTTCTTTTCCGACATCACGGCCCGCGCGCAGGAGAATCTTACCGGCGTCCGCGTAGTGCGTGCATACGCTCAGGAAGCCGCCGAAATCGAGCGATTTCAGGTCCTCAATCGTGAATACGCTACACAGAACCTACGGCTGGTGAAATACGCCGCAGCGATGCGACCGATGCTGTTCTTTTTTATCGGCCTGGGCTTTGTCATCATCGTTGCCGTCGGCGTGCCAATGGCCGTGCGGAACGAGATCACGGCAGGCGATTTTGCGGCGTTCATCCTCTATCTGCAGCGGATGATCTGGTATCTGATCGCGCTCGGCTATGTCGTCAATCTCTACCAACGCGGCACT
Source organism: uncultured Chloracidobacterium sp. (assembly GCA_964568325.1). Taxonomy (GTDB): domain Bacteria; phylum Acidobacteriota; class Blastocatellia; order Pyrinomonadales; family Pyrinomonadaceae; genus OLB17. Next base: position 2,748 of record CAZMQR010000114.1, read on the forward strand.
GCGAGTTTGAAAAGGTTCAATTCGATCCTCGAGGCCGAGCCGTCGATAAAGGACGCCGACGACACCATCGAACAGCCGCCGATAAGCGGCTCGGTCGAATTCCGCGATCTGACATTTTCATATGCCGCGAATGAGAACAACGGCGCGCCATCAAACGGCAGTCAGGAAGGTGGGCTTGTCCGCGCCCTTACCGAGCAGCGAAGCAGCGGGGCCAAGGCCGCCTTCCGGACTGCAAGTAATTCAACTAGCGTCCTAAAGAATATCGACCTTAAGATCCCCGCCGGGCAGACGGTCGCTTTTGTCGGCAAGACCGGCAGCGGCAAATCGACGCTAGTATCGCTTATCCCGCGACTAATGGAAGCGCCCGATGGCAGCGTGCTGATCGACGGGCGAAGCGTACTCGACTATCCTCTGGCGCAGTTGAGGCGCTCAATCGGTTTTGTGCCGCAGGAAACTTTCTTGTTTAGCGATACCCTGGCGGCGAACATAGCCTTCGGTGTGTCAGAACCACCTGCGGTAGCGGGTGGTTTAATGCAGAGTGGCAAAAGCATGATGGTGAGCAAAACGAATCTTCAACCACCCGCTACCGCAGGTGGTTCTGACATGAACGTCCAGTCCGCCGCAGCCATCGCGGGCCTGGCGGAAGACGTCGAGCAGTTTCCGGACAAGTACGATCAGCTCGTCGGCGAGCGCGGCATCACGCTCTCGGGCGGACAGAAGCAGCGAACGGCCATCGCCCGCGCGGTGATGCGCGACCCGAGGATATTGATCCTCGATGATTCACTAAGCGCGGTTGACACGTACACGGAGGAAAAGATCCTACACAATCTGCGCGACGTTCGCTCAGGCCGCACGACGCTCATCGTCTCGCACCGCGTCTCGACCATCAAGGACGCCGATCTGATCTGCGTCCTCGCGGATGGCCGCATCATCGAACGCGGAACCCACGACGAACTGCTCGCCCAAGACGGCGAATACGCCGACCTCTACGAACGACAACGGCTTGAGGAAGAGTTGGAAGCTACGGAGTAAGGTGGACGATGGTGGCGGGGGGGAGACTTGAACTCCCGACCTCGGGGTTATGAATCCCGCGCTCTAACCAGCTGAGCTACCCAGCCACGAATTATTGATTATAGTCCCGCTCCGGGAAAAATCAAGGTCGTTGATTTCTGGTAAGATTGACGCACCATCTGGGGAATATGCCGATAGTTCTGGCCGCCAGCGTTGAGAACGCAGCCGTGTTGCTCGACCTCTTCATTATTCTCGCCTCGGCAAAGGTGATGGCCGAGATCTTTGAGCGGGTCAGGCAGCCGGCTGTGGTGGGCGAGATAATTGCCGGCGTCATTATCGGCCCGTCACTGCTGGGATGGGTCGCTCCCGGCGAGGTCATCAACGTCCTTGCAGAGATCGGGGTCATCTTCCTGCTCTTTAACGTCGGCCTCGAAACGAAGCCGCAGGCGATCTTCAGCGTCGGCGTGCGTGCGACTATCGTTGGCGTTTTGGGCGTGGTCCTGCCGTTCGTTGCCGGCTATTTTATCGCCACAGCATGGGGCGGCTCGTTCGCCGAGGCAATGTTCATCGGCGCGGCGCTGGTCGCGACCTCGGTCGGTATCACGGCACGCGTGCTTGGCTCGATGGGCCTACTGGACGCACCGACGGCGAGGATAATACTCGGAGCGGCGGTGATCGATGACATTCTTGGGCTAATCATTCTTTCACTCGTATCGGCGGTGAGCCAGGGCAGTGTGAGTTATGCGGGGCTCGCCAAGACGGCGGCCGCGGCCGTGTTGTTTACGGCATTTGTCGCGTTGGTCGGTTCGCGTGTGATCAATCGGCTGGCCCCGTTCATCGAAAGGCTGCGGCTCGGCAAGCCGTTCTTTACGCTGGGGCTTATCTTGTGCCTCGGGCTATCGGTCGCGTCGATCTATGTTGGTATCGCGGCTATCATTGGCGCGTTCCTCGCCGGTATGGCGCTGGCGGAGGCCACCGAGGAGAATGAAAAGATGCACCGGCTGACGAGCGGCGTGTCTGAGTTTCTCGTCCCGTTCTTTCTTGTAAATATTGGAATGCAATTGAGCCTGACGGTATTTCGGGATTCGTCAGTCGTCGTCTTTGCGGTCGTGCTGACAGTGATCGCAGTTGCGACGAAGTTCGTCGGCTGTGGACTCGGCGCATGGGGCTTGGATCGCCGAGAGATGGCGCAGATCGGCATCGGAATGGTGCCAAGGGGTGAGGTCGGCATTGTCGTAGCGCAGATAGGGCTCGGCCTTGGCGTTATCGGGCAGAACTTCTTTGCGTCGGTACTCTTTATGGCTGTGGCAACGACACTGATCGCGCCGCCGCTGATCAAAGCGCTCTTTGCGGCAAGGAAAAGCGACGCTGAGGTGGACGAGTTTTCGCGTATCGGGTGATGCACACAACTAATACGAGCCTGCAGCCGTCAAACCAAAGTATGCTACGCAATTCATTGATGATAGGTCTCATAACGGCCACCTGCATGTATGCGCACGGCCAGGCGACGCAATTCCGTGCGATCACTATCACTACCGAGCCGAATGCCGTCGTCTGGGTTGACGGCGTCCGGTTTGGGAAGACAGACGCCTCGGGCCGACTCGAGATCACAACGATCTCAACCGGGGCCCACAGCCTGCGTGTGCGGGCCGACGGCTTTAAGGAGAAAACACAGTCGATAACGGCTGCCCGGCGAGGAAATGTAGCGATTGGCCTCGTAAAGACAGTTGATGAGGCCGAGCTCGCTTTCCAGGAGGCAGAGCGCCAAACGCTTGTCGATCGCGAAAAGGCTGAGGACGCGTATCGCAAAGCTATCCGCCTGAAGCCCGTCTATCCCGAGGCTTGCCTTGCTCTTGCCCGAACCCTCGCCGATATGGGCGACCTCGAAGAGGCACAGAAGGCCATTGCCCAGGCCCGCAAACATCGTCCGGGCTATGCAGAGGCCTCGGCGGTGCTCGGCCGCATTTACAAGGAAGCAGGCGAAGAGGAAAAGGCCATCGCGTCGTTCAAACGAGCCATCACTGAGGGCCGTGGATTCCAGCCTGAAGCATACGCCGGGCTAGGCCTGCTCTACAAAGAAAAGGCCGAGGGCTACGGCGGCGGCGGTGATTTTGAACTTGAGGATGCGGCTTACACGGATGCCGCGAAGAACCTCAAGCAGTCTCTCAAACAGCTCTCGGGAGCGCCGGATGCCATTGTTATTTACCAGTTGCTGGGCCTGATATACGAGCGACAAAAGCGTTGGAACGACGCCATCGCGAACTATAAGGAGTTCCTGCGTATCTTCCCTGATACGACTGAGGCAACGGCGGTCCGCTCATTTATCGTCCAGATAAAAAAGGAAATGTCACCGTCGCAACCGTGACATTTCCTTTGTTGAACTTTAGAGCTGTTGGCTACTGAAGCTCGACCCAATCGCCGGTGTGGATCTCCTGGCCCGTTCGCGTGATAACGACGGTCGCCGTTCGTTCTTTCACATTCAGGACCACGGCTTCACCGACGATCTTCCTAAGCGGCGGACGGCCCTGCTTGGCTTCGCGTGTCGTGATGTGGCTGCCTTGAGCCAATTCGCCGGTCTTGCGTGACGACTGGTTTGAGAACTTACCGCCCTTGTATTCGCCGCTCTGGAAGCCGTAATCACGGCCGGTCGGATACTCCTTTTGCGTCCTCTTCATCAGGTTACCATCGTCGAGTGGGCGAAAGATCGTGAGCTTGTTGCCGACTTGGACACTGTCTTCAGCTCCAAGATCGACATAGGCGATGAAGTCCCGCGATAGCATTTCGGCCCCATCGCGAGACATCAGTATACGACCGGTCGCCTTGCCCGATGGATCAGCCCAGAGGTTCAGTACCGGCTGAGGATCGTGCTTGGGGCTAGTGCGCTTCTCGACAAGCTGGACGAGGTCGCCAAGGAGGAAATTGTCGCATGATGAAGCGACGCGGGCGACCGATACCGTGTCTTTGACATTCACTACCTCAAGAGCACCGAGCTCCTGGACCCAATAGCCGATGTTGCTCTTGTCGGTCCACGGACTCCTCACAGAGCCGCGAGGCCGCACGACGGCGAACATATCGCCAACACTGACGCCCTTGTCTCGGCCCATGTTTACATAGACAAAATCACCCTCGGAATAAAAGTATCCATCGGCTTCATGCTGGCCACCGACGATGCTGTTTACGGTACTGATGGCGCTCGTCTGGATAAAGCCGGCGCAATACAGATTGTTGCCGACGGCGGTCGCCATGCGGGGCTTTGCCTTGTCAATGATAAGTGTCGGGTTGCCCTTGCGGTCCTGGGCCGACAGCGCGGCCGAAAAGCAGAGGATCAAGAGGCAAAGCAAGGCGATTCGAAAGGTCATTGTTGTTTGAAAGCTCACGGTCATCTCCCTGGTGGTTGGTTTCACCGCATAGATCGCCCGAACGGGCCGCGGCATTAAGGTCGTATACGAAACCCAATGGGCCAATGTCATTGTAAAACACCCACTAAGAAATGGTCAACAAGTTTTTACAGATATTTTCACAGTCCTGGTCGCTACGAGTCGGGTAAATTTGCGTGTCGAAACGTCGATTTGCTAGTATCAACGCTTGCGGTTTCGGCCCCACGCCGCCCGCATGTCACATCAGGCCGGTGTAGCTCAGCTGGTAGAGCAGTTGATTTGTAATCATCAGGTCGGGGGTTCAAGTCCCTTCACCGGCTCCAG
>CAZMQR010000115.1:0-7453 GCA_964568325.1 uncultured Chloracidobacterium sp.
GCCGACAAACCAAACTTCGATACCGAGCGAATCTCGACGATGTCCGGCAAGCCCGACATAGCGACCTCGACCGGAAAAGTTATCTGCCGCTCGATCTCGAGCGGCGCAAGGCTCGGCGCGGCGGTCAAAACCTGAACCTGCACGTTGGTCACGTCAGGCACGGCGTCGATCGGCAAGTTTTTAAAACTGTAAATTCCGGCCGCGATCATTACCGCGACCATCAGCAGAACGATCAGGCGGTTCGAGATCGAAAAACGAATTATTGCGTCGATCATAAAATCAGTTTTAGTGCGAGTCGCCGAGTTCGCCCTTCTGCAGCTGCGCCTTGAGAACGAAGCTGCCTTTGGTAACTACTTTTTCGCCGAGTTTCAGACCGCTTCGGATACGGGCGTAACCTTCGACCTCGCCGCCGACTTCGATTTCGCGCACTTCGAACGCTCCGCTTTCGTTTTCTCGCGGAACGAACACGACGGTTTTTTCGCCAATGCGCTGGATCGCGTCGGAATTCACAGCCAGTTCTTCGCCGGTCGCGGCGTCGGTTCCTGCCTGAAAGCCGACTTCGACGAACATCCCTGGCCGCAGGCGTTCGCCCGGATTATCGACGGCAAGACGGACTCTTGCGGTTCGCGTGTCTTCGTTTATGGTCGGATCGATGTATGTGACCCGCGCGTTGAATCGTTGGTCGTTTGTCGTAACTTCGGCAATCGTTCCATGACGGATGCGCCCAAGCTGCTGCTGCGGGACGTTTGCGGTGATCCACACGCTCGAAATGTTCGAGAGCGTAAACATCTGTTGCCCGGCCTGAACGCCCGAACCGACGTTGATCAGACGTTCGGAAACCGTGCCGCTCAAGGGAGCTTTCAACGGGACGACGATCATAGCTCGCGCATCTTCGTCCCTCGCTCGAATATTCACGCCGAGCGCCAATAGGCTCCGCTTCTGGTGATTGACATCGATCTCGGCGGTTTTGACTTCGGCTTCGGCCTCCTGAATTTCTTTATTCAGAGTGATGTTGCGCTGAAATTCGTGGTCGGCCTGCGCCGTCCTGAACGCAGTCTCAGCCGCGATCAGATCTTTTCCGGCCCCGGCGCCGAGCTCGATCAATCGGCGAGTTCGCTTTAATGCGGCCTCGGCCTCGTCGAGACGGGCTTTCGCCTGCAGAACTCCGACGCGATTCTCGCTGCGGCGAACGCGCTGCAGAGTTTTGCGCGTGATGTCGAGTCGATTTTCCGCCTCGTGATACTTGCCGTATGCTTCGGTGATCTCGGTGCTTGCGATAGTCGCCAGCGTCTGTCCGGCGGAAACGCGGTCGCCGATCGATACGAACACCTGTTCGACGCGTCCGGCAACAAGGGGCGAGACGGATTGAGTTTGCTGCGGATCGGCTTCGACCGTTCCGGTCACGCCGAGCACCGCGATCGCCGGTCGCGAAGTCACGGTTTCGGTTGCGATTTGCGCAGATTCCAGCATTTCCGCGCTCAGACGAACTTCCTTGCCAGTTTCATCGGCAGAATGCTCGTCGTGCCTTACAACCTGTTCAACTGCGGGCGGCCTCGATGTCCGGGTTGCGAACCAAACGATCGCGCCGAGCCCGATGACCACGGCAATCACTGTCGCAATGATCAACGGCACACGACTCTTCACCTTGATCTGCTGCGAGTCTTCCGCGGCATCCGCGTCGGGACGAAACGTTTCCTCTGTTTTTTCGTTCTCTTGCATAATGAATCCCTATTTGAATGGACCTGCGCCGATGGCTATCAAAAGATCGGCTTGTGCGCGATAGCGCTCCGTTAATGTAGTCGTCAGGTCGCGATTGGCGTCGAGCAGTTTGCGCTGCTCGGCGATAAGGTCGGTGATCTTTAGCTCACCAAGCTCGTAAACCCGGCGGACAGTGTCAATGTTTTCACGCGAACGCGGCAGCACGGCCGTTTCGAGTGTCGAGAGCGCGCGTTTCGCAGCTTCGACTCGGAAGAACGCCGTCGTTATTTCATTCCGGACGATCTGTTCGGCGAATATTCGCCGTTCCTGCGCCTGGCGGATCGCGATCTCGGCCTCGGCCTTTGCTCCCTGGCTTCGATTGAAAACGGGAAGGCCGATCGAGATGCCAAACGTCAAACTGCGGTCGCGCTGAAAAAACTCACCGCGAGGATCGTCAATGCCTTCTCGCCCCTGCGCGTAACGCGCCGTTGCAGAAACGTCCGGCTTCGACTGCGCTCGTATCAAACGCAGGCCTGCGTTTGCAAGCTGTTCCTCTAGAGATGCAAGCCGAATCTCGGGGCGGTTCTTTAGACCGACATCGATGCCGGTTTCGAGCGTCGCGGGCAGGACGGGCAATGTCGCGGTCGCGATATCCTCGCGCAGATCTAGCGGCAAGCCATACGCCACGCCGGCGTAAAATCTTAGCCTTGTGACTGCGGCTCGCAGTTTTCCTTCGGCAAGTTGCCGCTGTGCGCGAACACGCTCGACCTCGGTTTGCAAAAGATTTAGTTCTAGCGGCGCAGCCTCACCCTCATTGACCCTGATCTGCACAAACCTAACGGTCTGCATGTCGAGTTCGAGAACGTCGTCGAGAACTTTTAATTCACGCGCGACCGAGAGAGCTTCAATATAGTCAGCGACAATTTGTGTTAGAAGTTCGCGTTCGCGCGCGGACAACTCGGCTTCTTTCAGAGCGATCTCGGCTTCCGCTACGGCGATACGACGCCGTCGCTGACCATAAAGTTCGAGCGGAGCAGAAACGCCGATGCTGAATTCTCTGTCGCCGGGCGAACCGACAATGCGGCCCGTGGTTTGTTCAATCTCCAACGCCGGATTTGGCCTAAGCGCGCTTTGCATCAGCCGCGCTCGCGCTTTATCGACGTCGAGCCGCGCTATTTTTATTTCGCCGTTGTTCTCATAAGCGCGACGGACGATCTCGGCCAAGTCGAGGCCTTGGCCAAAGGTGGCTCTAGCGCCAAGCGCAATGACGAGAACAGCAAAAAACTTATACATAAACCCCATGCCTGAAATATGGATCAACAATCTTCCGTTACGGTCTAACGGGAAAAAAACACAGTTGTGATGTCAGGTCAGGCTCTTGGCGGCTGCCAAATGGAGGAAGCGAACGATCGCGATGCGGGGTTTGCGTAGTCTTCGAGCGATCCGCTAGGGGAATCGGCGGCCGAATTCGGCAAAACAACAATTGTGAGGCGTGATTCTGAAACCGGGACGCTGCAGCACGAACAAATACATAACGGCGAACAGAGGTCTGTCCCGGATCGACTCTCATCGGTCTGTTCGACGTGCTCGATGAGCGTTTCTTCGTTCTCGCACGTTGCGAGTACCTTCGCGATGTCCTGACAGGGCTGCGTCAGAAGGACAAAGGTAAAGAGTATGAAGAAAAGGCTAAAGATCCGCACTTGTGTCTATTATTCTGTCCTTATCAAGAAGTTCCTGCAAGTCGCGTGGCACCGGCATCTGTTCGAAGAACCAAGCCCTCGAACTACCGATGTTGCCGGCCGGATAAATGCCGAGCGGTGTTTTTGTCGATGCGCCGATGATGCGGATCACCTGGCCCCAAACCTCGCGCGGCGAACGCATCTTCAGGCCGAGCTTTAGCATTCGCCAATGGACACGAGTGTGCTCGACGGTGATCGCCTGGCCGAGAACGTGTGCCCGTTCGAGATGACCTAATGCAGACGCAAGATCGCCCTCGGCCTCACTCGCCGCGGCCAGCGCGATCTCGCGGTCTATATGTCCTCTCAACGAAGTCATCCTAAAAATGCGATTATACGACAGAATCGGTTAAAATCTGGTCTCAACGCGTGACGACATCGCCAGAACAACGTCTCGAGGTCGAATTTGACGCTGCCGGCATTGGCAGCGACGACGCCCGACTCTTGAAACGCTGCCGCGCCGGCGAGCAGGCGGCCTGGGACGAGCTTGTGGACAAGTACCAGCGGCTGATCTACGCGATCCCGCGGCGTGCCGGGCTTTCGGAAGAGCAGGCGTCCGATGTCTTTCAGGAAGTTTTTGTGACGTTGCTCGAAAAGATCGACGCCATCGAGCAGCCCGACCGCATCCGCTCTTGGATCGTCACGACGGCAAAGTTCAAGACGTGGGGCATTATCCGCGGGCAAAAGGGCTACTATTCACCCGAGACCGAAGAAGAGATGGAGGCCGAGATGGCCGCGATCCGCGATCAAAGCCCGTTGGCGGACGAAATGCTGATCGAGCTTGAGGAACAGCACCTGATCCGAGCGGCGTTAAAGAAGATAGAGGAACGATGTCAGACGATCTTGTCGATGATCTACCTGACAGATCCGTCGGCAAGCTACGCTGACGTCGCTATTGCTATCGGCGTCGGTGAGACGAGCATCAGCCCGCTCAGGTCGCGGTGCCTGAAGAAACTCGAAAAGGAATTGATGAAATAGTGTCTTTTTCTTAGTGACATCGGCACTGTCTGAATGGAGCAAGGGCAATTGGGCCACTGGCGAACAATGAAGAGAACATCCGAACAACGACTCGAACACATCATCCGACGGATGCAGACCGATAATGCGGTCGATGCGCCGGCAGAACTGACGCAGTTTGCAAAAGGCCTCTACCGCACACGCATTGTTGAGCACGCTCCGTCGCTCGTTAAGCGGATCGCCGGCGTATTAAGTGTCGATCTTGCTCCCGGGCGTGCCGCTTTCGGCGAACGCTCAGCAACGGGCGGCCAGGCCCGGCAGATGTTGTTTGAGGCCGGCGAAAATGCGATCGACCTGCGTGTAGCGGCGGCCGAGAAAGGTTTTGATGTCCGCGGACAGATACTAGGTGATGGTTTTGAAGGCGGAAGTGTGATGCTGGGCGATCTGCGTGCAGACATCGATGATAATGGCGGATTTGTAATACGCAGCGTCCCGACCGGCGAATACAGCCTGACCGTAGAGGGCGACGCCAGAGAGATATTTATTGAGAAGATCATCCTCAGTTAGTCACCTCCTGATTCCATCCACCAAAAGGCGAAGGGACGCGCGAAACCTTCGCCTTTTCCCCATTGTATAATCGGCATTGATGCGTCGATCGGCACTCGCAAAACTATTGATCGCGGCTGCAAACGACGGCGAGCGCAAACGACTGCTCCGTAGGGATCGCTCCATTGCCGACGAGCGGCTGGCCACTGAACTCCGCGATATCTGCTATGCGTCGTGGACGAATGAGCCCATCACGGCACAGAGAGCGGCATCCGCGGCGAAGGTGTTGGCAGCCGTCAACGATTCGCCACTCATCGCCGCCATCGCGCAGTGGATCACAGGCATCGCTGAGATCACAAGCGGCGGGTTTGAGCGGGCCGTGACGGCACTCCGACAGGCTGCAAAGATGTTCCAAGCCCAGGGCCGCGACAACGATGCGGCACAGACGCGCGTGGCCGAGCTTCTCGCTCTTGCGATGCCGGGACGTTATGACGAGGCCGTCGCAGCCGGTGAGGCCGCGCTGAGATTCTTTGTCCGGACACGTGACCACCTCGCCGCCGGCAAGGTTGCGATGAACCTTGGCAACGTCGTCTCGCGTCAGGGCCGTCATCACGAGGCTGAGGTTTACGGCCTTGCTGCACGTCGTCATTTTACGCGTGCGGACGAGGCAAATTGGCTTGCAATGGCCGAGAATGGCCTTGCAAATACCTACGCCGAACTGAACCAGTTCGCAAAGGCCCGCCGCTTTTACGAGAAGGCATTGACGACCGCGAAAGCCTTGAAAATGGCGGTCACCGAGGCGGAGATCGAGGCGAGCCTGGGCAATCTTGCGGTGCTTCGCGGCCAATATTCCGAAGCGATCCGATATCTCGAACGATCGCGTCAACGCTACGCGGAACTCGGGATGCCTCATCAGTCGGCCGTGGCCGACCTCGAGGTCGCAGACATCTACTGCGAGTTGAACCTGCTCGCTGAGGCCGTCGAGATCTATCGACGCGTCGTTCTTGAGTTTTTGCGGCAAAAGCTTAGGGCGGAGGAGGCGAGGGCGCGGCTTCACCACGGGCGAGCGGCAGCGGGGCTGGGCGACAGCAGGACCGCAAGATCCGAATTGGCTAGAGCACAAGAGCTTTTCCAAGCAGAGGGAAACTATTCCGGGCAGGTCTCGGCCCTGTCGGCCCGGGCTGATCTGGCGGTGAGCGAGGGCCGGTTCGACGAGGCCCGTAAAGTGCTCGAAGACGCTCGGCCGGTATTGCGCCGCGATGATGACCCAAGGCATGAGATAACAGTGAAACTCTTGACGGGCCGAACCCTGGCAGCGTCGGGTGAGGCCGTCAAGGCGCGGCGCGTACTTGCCGAAGCCGAGCGGCTGGCGGCGAACCGACAGCATACGAATGCGTTGCAGTCGATACGGAACGAGCTTGGCAAACTCGCCCTGAAAGCCGACGATCATGCCGGTGCGCGAAGACATTTTCGAGCTGCTATCCGCGATATTGAGAGCCTGCGTTCGAATGTCGGTGCGGACGAATTTAGTGTTGCATTCCTCGGCGACAAGAGGGAGCCGTTCGATAACCTTACGCGACTGCTGCTGGATGAGAAAAGCGTGGCCGCGGCGTTTCGCACGGTTGAACGATCTCGCTCGCGCGCATTGCTCGACGCAATGGATGCGCGACCGCAGGCCGCGGGGCCTGCCGCAATGCGGCTGCAGGTTGACGATGCACGCTCGCGACTCAACTTTCTCTATCGAACGCTCGACCGTGACGACGGCGGCGAAACCGCACGGCTACGAACGGAGATCCTTGCCGCCGAGAAGGCTTTCGCCGGCGTCATCCGTCGCTTCAATAGCCTGACAGCCGTTCGCGGCAAGACTAATGAACGTCTCGATCTAAAGGAATTACAGCGGAAGCTCGGCGGCTCGCACACGCTCGTCGAGTATATCGAGATCGATGGTATCGTCTCGGCATTTGTCGTGGATGACAAGAAGGTGAGATACGTAGCAGGGCTTGGTTCTCTCGTTGACGTCCGCGTGCTGCTCGACGAGATGCACTTTCAATTTGAGACGCAGCGTTACGGCGGTGAGCGACTGTCGCGATATACGGAACAAATGAAGCTCCGGGCGGATCGGTCGCTGATGCGTCTATACGATCTCCTTCTGAGGCCGTTGGCCGACCGATTTGCTGGCAGCGAGCTCGTTATCGTCCCCGTCGGCGTGCTGCATTATGTGCCGTTTCACGCGCTCCATGACGGCCAAGGTTACTTGGTCGAAACACATGAGACCGTGTATGCACCGAGCGCCGCGGTGTGGGCGAAGCTAAAGGCAAAAAGAGTGCTCAAACCACGATCATCGCTCGTCATGGGCTACGCCGACGATCGGATACCGATGGCCGAACGTGAGGCCAAAGACCTGAGCAAGGCCTTGCCCATGAGCGACACTTTTAGCGGTAAGCGGGCAACATTTGAGGCGTTTACGACAAACGCCGTCCGGCACGACCTCATTCACCTCGCTTGCCACGGCGAGT
>CAZMQR010000116.1:0-7380 GCA_964568325.1 uncultured Chloracidobacterium sp.
TGTGACCTCGGCATAGTTATCGGCGAACCTGCCATAAACGTCCTTTGTCGAAGCAAAGATGAACGCCGCGCCTTTCTTCACGTTTTCAAGCACGTTGATCGTGCCCTCGATATTCGTTTCGAATATGTCGGCCTCGGCATCGCGCGATTTGTCGAGCAGCGCAGCGAGATGGATTACGACATCGTATTCGCCTATGCGGGAGCACTGTTCCGGGTCGAGGATATCGCCGCCCGAGCGGCGTGACAGGTCATCAGCTGAGAAATACCGCGTCAAATGCGTGCCCAGATAGCCGCTTCCGCCTGTTATAAGGATATTCGTTGCCATAACTTCCGGAAAGCAATAAACTAATCGAGGCTCATCCGAAGTCGATAATCTCACTTCGCCCCGCGTATTTCCAACCTTGCGATGCAGGACAACCTACCGGCAAAAAGCACTCGCTCAAAGATGCCGCCCAAGGGCTGGGTCAAGGCGCGCCGGCCTGCATCGTTCCAGGCCCCGCCGCCGCCGAGGTGGAGGCGATTCCTGCGCTTGGTCTTTAACGGCTGGACGATCTCTTTGGCGTTATTCATAGCGCTGGGCATCTTTCTGACGCTGACATATTTTTGGTTCGAGTTCTCAGACCGGATTGACCGCAGGCTTTTGAGCGGCGACGTATTTACCGCCTCAGCCGGCATCTATTCGGCTCCGAAGTCGCTCAAGGTCGGCGAGACTGCAACGGCGGCGGCCCTGATCGACTACCTCCGATCCGCCGGCTATATCGAGCGGAATAATCAGGCAGATCCGTCGCGGAGCCGCTACGCGCTTGATGGCGACGTGCTTGGCATCGAGCCGGGGACGGGCGGCATGATCGACGGGCAAAAGGCGTTTCACGCCCTGTCGGTCAAGTTTTCAAAGGACGGCAGATCCGTTGCCGCTATCGGCGACCGTGATACAAACACCGAACTTATCGAGGCCAAGCTCGAACCAAGGATCCTCAGTTCCATCGCCGCGGAGGGCGACGGGCGGAGAAAGACCGTAACATTCAACGACCTGCCGCCGCACCTTGTCAAAGCCATTACGGTAACCGAGGACCGCGCCTTTTTCGAGCATTACGGCGTGAATTTCCGCGGCATAGCCCGTGCGCTTTGGCGGCGTTACGAGGGCGATGAAGCGTCGCCGATCGCAAACCAGGGTGGCTCGTCGATCACACAGCAGCTTGTCAAAAATCTCTTCCTCACCCGCGAACAGACGTGGGAACGCAAGATCACCGAGGCGTACATGTCGCTGATCCTCGAGACGCGGCTTGAGAAGAAAGATATCTTCACGCTTTACGCCAACCAGATCTATCTCGGCCAGCAGGCCGGTGTCTCGATCTACGGCGTCGGCGAGGCGTCGAACGCCTACTTTGGCAAGGACGTTTCACAATTGACGCTGTCCGAGGCGGCATTTCTCGCGGGCATCATCCGCAGTCCGAACCGCTACAACCCTTACAAAACGCCCGACCGCGTAAAGGAACGCCGCAATCAGGTGCTCGAATCGATGCTCGATGCCGGAGAGATCACCGGTCAGCAGCTTGCGGAGAACCGTGGGGTCGAGATCGTGCTCAAACAGGTCTCGAATACCAAAGACCTGCAAGGGATGCCGTATTTCACGCAGTTTGCTGTTGAGGAACTGCCGAAGGTCGTCAATGATCCTGAGGCTCTGCAACACCTGCGTATCTACACGTCGATCGACCCCGACCTGCAGCGGATCGCATACGAAACGGTCGCAAAGCGCCTGGACAAACTCGATAAACACTTCCCCAAGAAGGAGAAGGGCACCCTGAATGCCGCGCTCGTTGCCGTCCGCCCAAAGACCGGCGAAATCGTTGCGATGGTGGGCGGACGCGATTATCTGGCAAACCAGTTCAACCGGGCGACCGACGCAATGCGTCAGCCGGGCTCGGTCTTTAAGCCCTTTGTTTACACCGCCGCGATCAATACGGCGTATGATTCGTCATCGCGGCAATTCACCGCGGCGAGCATTCTCAAGGATGAGAAAAAGGTGTTCACCTTCGGTACCGAGACGTATTCGCCTAACAACTTTGGCGACACATTTACGAATCAGGACATCACGCTCCGCGATGCGCTGGTCCGCAGCAAAAATGTCATCTCGGTCGATCTCGCGATGTCGCTGAACGTTGGCAAGGTGATGACGCTCGCCACAAAGGCCGGCCTGCCAAAGGTCGAAAAGGCCTATCCGTCGATGGCCCTCGGCACGGCCGAGGCGACGCCGCTGCAAGTGGCGACCGGCTACACGATGTTCGCGAATCTTGGCGATCGCGTCCTGCCAAATCCGATCACGCGTGTCACGGCCGGCGACGGCCGCACGGTGCAACTGCCCGTGCCCGACAGAAAGAACGTTATCCGCCCCGATGTCGCCTACATTATGGACGACATAATGAAGGACGTGATCAACCGCGGCACGGCGGCATCCGCCGGTGCGTGGGGCATTCGCAATGAGGCCGGGAAACGTGCGTTCGCCGGGAAAACGGGAACGTCGCGCGATGGATGGTTTGCGGGATTCACGCCTGAGATCGTGTGCGTCGTCTATGTGGGTTTCGACAACGGCGACGACCTCGGCATGAAAGGCTCAGACTCAGCACTGCCCATCTGGGCCGACTTTATGCAGGAAGCCCTAAAGCTCCATCCCGAATGGAATGGCGACTGGACGATGCCAGCCAACATCCGCAAAGCTGAGATTGACATCCGCAACGGCTCGCTCATCCGCGAACTCGACGCCTACGCTACCGCTTCGCCGACACCGACGCCGCCGAATCCTAGCCGGCAGGCCACCGATCCAAATGCTCCGTATTACGAGGAACCGGTCAGCGAGCCGAAGGAGATCTATGTAACAAACGTTCCCGCCGAATTCCGCCGCGTAGAATTCTTCGTCGCGGGGACCGTGCCAAACCGCACGATCATTCCCCTCGACGACGAACTGCCCGCCGACGGTGGCGGCAGCGAACGCCCTGCACCAAGCCCGTCGCCCGTCACCGAAACCTGGCAGGACGGCACCGAACCACCACGCTCAGTCGATCCTCAACCGGAAACCAGGGACCTTGAGAATCGAACCGTCTCAGTCATGATCTGCCCGCTAACCGGCATGCGGGCGACCGTTAATTGCCCCGATAAGCAGGCAAGATCATTCCGCAGCGGCGGCGAGCCAAAAGAGTTCTGTAGCTTTCATCGCTAAGTCATTTTCCGCCACAGAGATCACAGAGAACACAGAGAGAACGATCCGCCTTCTCCGTGCTCTCTATGATCTCTGTGGCTATCTTCTTAATCCTCACTCAAAACAATAATGCAGTCATCAGCCGCGAAGGTGACTTTATCTGATTTTTTTGGATTCAGGCGGATGCCGTAGTGGTGGTCGCTGTCGCGGGATTCGGCGGCGACGCGGTAACCGATGGCTGATTCGCCGAGCTCGGCGGCGGATGCGACGACGGTATAGAAATCGACCTCATTGCCGGGCAGGACGTAGCGGCTGACGGGCTTGAGATATATCTCGGAGCCCTCGGCCTCGAAAAGCACGTCATAGACCTTCTTTAGCTCGCGATTCTCGCTGAGCTGGCTGAGCATCAGGCTTACGAGATTGTCGCTGACGACGAAATCGTCGGCCTTTGCGACGCGGCCGAGTTCGCGGTTACGCATGTCGAGCATCTCGGTGACGATCGAGTAATCGACGCCTTCGGCCTCGCTGATCGCGCGGAGATGAAGCAGCGTTATGAGCGTTTTGGCGTCGGATTCCTGGATGTCGATCGAGCGGTTTGACAGCACGATGATGTGGTTAAAGCTGCGCGTGTTGATGTCGAGCAGCGTTCTTTTCTCGGCCGTGTCGCCCTGGACAAAGGCGATCTTTTGATTCGCGAGGTCGGCCGCGAGCTTTGTCACGGCGACATCGACCTCGCTGTCATTGGCTACCACAAGCACCGCAGAATCACCGCGGACGTAGTTGTCGAGTTCGACGATTATTCGAGGCGCGATGTCATTCCAGCCAAGGATGAGAGTCGTTTCCTGCTCCGGGCCGTCGTCTCCGCACCGGTCGAATGTTTGCGGTGCTGTCGTTGCGCGGCGGCCGTTGGCGATGACGGTGTCGTCGTCTTCGGAGATGGCAATTACTTGTTCGCCGTCAGCAAACGCGCGGTCCATCGGCGGATTTATCAGCACTTCGCCATTTGTGAACACGCCGATCACTGAGGAATCTTCGTAGGCGAATAGAGCATCGCGATACGCCTCGCCGACGAGTTTATCTGGAATGTCAGCGAAGTATATCTCGTCGCCTTCGAATTCGAGCAGATCGCTGTAAACCACGCTCAGGCCCGACTGACGGCAGGTCTGGGCGACGACGCGCGAGATCAGGTCTTCCGAAAGGACGTAGACGGCCTCGCCGTTGCCGACAAGCTCGGCGGCGTCGAGATTTCGCTCGTCGCGGATCTCTGCGACGATGTGATACGGCTCAGAACGGCGGTTCTTGCCGTTGGTAATGCCGAGGACGGTCTTGATGACGTATGTGTCGGGATTCTCGACCTCGGGCGAGAGCACGATGATCGAACGTGCCTCGTGGATATTCACCATTTCAGCCGCGGACGATTCCAGTGTCGAACCGCTGCGCACGACGACCTTTGTATTCTTCGTGTTGGGAATCCGTGCCCGGATCTCGTCCTCAGCCTCGACCTTGTCCATGTCGGAAAGGATCACGATACATGGGCGCTTTTGATTGGAATTCGCCTCGACGATCTCTTTGATGATGGTGAAGATCTTCTCGGACCAGCCCAGGATCAGCGTGTGATTGCTATGGATGACGCGCGAGCGTCCTCGTTTGAGTTCTTCGATCTTTTGATCGATGCCTGACGCGATCGAACCGATCAGTATCGAGATCAGGAAAATTCCCGTGAGCGTTGCCGCAAAGCGGACGAGGCGAAAATCCCAATTCTCGTCGCCGCCCATCGTTCCGGGATCGAGCGTCGCCATCAAGCTCGCCCAAACGCCTTCGATGAATGTGAGCGGCTCGGCGTCCGGCTCATTCGAGCGGGCGATGCCGAGATAAACGATGATCCCGCCGAGTACGAACACCGACGCAGCCGACACGAAAAAAAGCCATCGGATGACCGCCACGGGGCCGCCGGACATAGTGTTCTCAAAGTGGTAACGGAACTTCTCGCGAAGCGTGTGCTTGGCCATAGTTCAGACGGCCACGGCGGGCCGGTTTCGGTATTGGTTCAGAGTATGAACGACGACTGTCGCAATTATAATGATCCCGCCGAGAACTGCCCAATTCGAAGGCCGCTCACCGACGAATAGAAAGACCCAAACCGGATTCAGCAGCGGCTCGATAAATCCAATTATCAATGCATCCAACGGCCTCGTCCCGCCCGTAACTCCTTTAATAAATAAGATATACGAGATGCCGATCTGGAAGATCCCGAGAAAGGCGACGGCGGACAGGTCGGTCAAAGTGAGATTCGGTATCGCAGTGACCCCTATCGGGAGAGTCAGCAGGGCGAGCAGGAAATTGCCGTAAATGACCGTGATGGTCGAATTCATACCCGCAGCGCGCGGGTGTTTTAGCAACATTATGTACAGCCCGAGAAATATGCCGGATCCTAATGCTGCGATGTTGCCCTGATAGTCCCCGATAGCCAAGTCGCCGACAAAGAATAAAGACATTCCTGCGATGCAGAAGACTACTGTCGCGAAGTCGCGCAGATGGAATTTTTCGCCGATCACGAACGGTGAAAGGATCAGTATGTAAACCGGTGCCGTGTATTGCAGAAAGATGGCGTTCGCCGCCGTCGTATGCTTCGTCGCCCAGACGAAGAGAAACAGTAATATTGCGTAAATGATCGAGCAAAAGATGCCAAAGCCATTTATTCGCAAGCCGTTATGTCGCGTGACGATCAAAACCGTCAGCGCTGCGAGCAGTGATCGAAAGAACGTGACTTGGTATGCGTCAAGCGTCGTAAGTTTGATAAACAATCCACCAGTACTCCATAGGAGGACGGCGCCGAGCACATACAAGGTCGGCGAGAACGTTGGTCGCTCAGTCATCACAGTTAACCGATTCTCGTTCCTAGGGCCGGAGAATCAAAGTCGGGAAGACGAGTTTTTGTGTGCTGCGCTACGGCGGAAGTCGGGGCCACGATCGTTGGGGGTCGCGATAGTGCGGCGGCTCGAATTAGTCCGCTCCGCACTTGACACGATAACCGAGAATAAATAATATCTAAAGTTTCGGACTTTTGGGTCTGGGCGTACTTTATGGCCTTCGGGCAATAAAGACGGGATTTTTGAGAATTCGAGTACAGGAATTGTAGCGTAAGCGAGCGGTCATCACCGGCCGCCGGCAAACGATTAAAGCCGCAAGGTTCTACAAGAAGCCACGCTACAGCAAAGTCTCGATTTCCTGAAGATCATCACAAATAGCAATTCGGGTCAGCGAGAGCTGCTTGAGCTAACTGCCGGACGATGTCCGAGCAAGAGTCAGGTAAGACGGAAGTTTTGCCTTTGAGCAATAAAATATGCCGACTATCAACCAATTAGTTCGCAAAGGGCGCCAGCGGGTGAAGTATAAGACCGCGAGCCCCGCGTTGCAGTCAAACCCGCAGAAACGCGGCGTTTGTACGCGTGTTTACACCTCGACGCCTAAGAAGCCGAATTCGGCACTGCGTAAGGTCGCACGTGTTCGCCTGACCAACCAGATCGAGGTCACGACGTACATTCCGGGCATCGGCCACAATCTGCAGGAGCACTCGATCGTGCTCATCCGCGGCGGCCGTGTGAAGGACTTGCCGGGCGTACGTTATCACGTCATTCGCGGAACGCTCGACGCCTCCGGCGTCGGCAACCGCAATCAGGCCCGATCGAAATATGGAGCTAAGAGGCCGAAGGGCGCGAAATAATTACGAATTACGAATTACGAATTACGGCGATCCGGAATTCGTAATTTCAAATTCGTAATTCGTAATTGACGAATTATGCCAAGACGTAGAGTTGCAGCAAAAAGAGAAGTTCTTCCGGACCCGATCTATAACAGCATCGCCGTGACCAAATTTATCAACGGTTTGATGTGGAAGGGAAAGAAGAGCGTGGCCGAGCAGATCTTCTACGGCGCGATGGAGAAGATCGGCGAAAAAACGGGCGAAGAGCCGCTAAAAGTATTTAAGGGGGCACTCGATGCAGTTGCCCCGGCGCTTGAGGTCAAATCGCGCCGTATCGGCGGTGCGACCTATCAGGTGCCGCTCGAGGTCAGTCGTGATCGCCGCAATACGCTCGCGATCCGCTGGATCGTTACAAACGCCCGCGGCCGCAGTGAAAAAACGATGGAAGACCGGCTCGTCGGCGAGCTGATCGATTCGATGAACGG
>CAZMQR010000117.1:0-7339 GCA_964568325.1 uncultured Chloracidobacterium sp.
CACACGCTGATCAGTCTCGCGAGGCTCGCCGATCGTGGGCATCTGACCGAGAGCGAGCTGACGGAATTGTCGTCGGCGTATGAATTCCTGCGGCGCACCGAGCATGTGCTGCAGATGGAGAACGGCCTGCAGACGCACACCGTTCCGGACGATGTAAGCAAGCGGGAACTGCTCGCCCGCCGGATCGAAATGGCCGGCGGAGCAAATTTCGAGGGCGACCTTGTGCGACATACCGGAAACGTCGCACGGATATTTACACGGGTTTTTGGCGATGCTGCACGCGAGGAACTTGTTGCTCCGGCCGCTGAGGTCTCGCGTGCCGCCGACCGGACGCGGACACACGTGATGGCATCGCTCGGCAAGGCCGGGATCGATGTCGGTGACGGCTCGCCTGTCCTGGAACGCCTGATCGAGGTTTCGCCGCGATTTGCGGCGATGATCGCGGCAAATCCACAGCTTGTCGACGAACTTGGCGGGTTGGATGATGGCGAGCCGAACTACGTTGAATTGCTGATGACGGCCATTACCGAAGCTAGCGGTTTTCGCGAACGGCTGAGCGCATTGCGAAAGACATGGTCGCGGCTGTTGCTAAAGATCGTCGTTCGCGACGTATATGGCCGGACAGATATGTTTGAGGCCAAGCGGCTGCAGACGCTGCTCGGCGAAGCGAGCGTCGCGGCGGCGTTGGAGATAGTCCGAGCGGAATTGTCGCGTAAGTTCTCCGTCGATATTGATTCACTTCACCTGGCTGTTCTCGGCCTGGGCAAACTCGGCGGGCGCGGCCTCGATTACGACTCAGACCTCGATATGGTGCTGGTTTACGACGATGAGCAGCCGTCGCCCGTCGATAGGCTAACGTCGGCGGAATTCCATGCCCGGGCGGCCGAATTGCTTGTGACGACGCTCTCCTCGATGACCCGCGACGGCAGCCTCTATCGCGTTGACCTGCGGCTAAGGCCATACGGCTCAAAAGGGCTGACGGCGATGCCGGCGTCGGGCTTTCTCGATTATATGCAGAACACGGCGGCTGTCTGGGAGATGCTTGCGTTCGTCAAGCTGCGTGCCGCGGGCGGTGATATTGGGTTGGGCGAGACGGTCGAGAGGGAGGCAAGGCGGATCATCCATGAACGCGCGGCCGCAACTAAGCCCGCGGAGCTTGCCGCCGAGACACGTCGTGTCAGACTCGCCCTGGAGAAGCAGCGTTCGCGGGCGCGTCGAGGAAAAGAGATCGATATCAAATATGGCGAGGGCGGCATGCTCGATGTCTATTTTGCGATGCGGTATCTGCAATTGCTGCACAATGTCCCGGACGATACCGCCGACCGCTCGACCGTCGCGATGCTCGATCGATTGGGATCGCTCACGCCTCTGGCGAGCGTAAAAGACGAGATCGTCGCGCTGCGCGACGGCTATCGATTTCTCTCATCCCTCGATCACAACCTCAGGCTCACCGTCGGCCGCACCACACGTGTTCCGCTCGGAAAGCAGGTCGTGCTCGAGACGATAGCGGACCGAATGAAATACGGGTCAGCGGCTGAATTGCTTCAGGAGCTGACCCTTTGTCGAATAAATATTCGCGAGGCCTTTGTCGCCTCTACGGATTAAGGCGATGTGCGCTCGTCTCTATCGTGGTATGATGCATCTATCGAATTTCTGAAGAACTAGGTATTTCCAATTTGGAGGATATGTAATGAAACGGGGAATCTGCACAATTTTGTTGATCTGTGTTATGGCTTTGGCGTCGTTTGTTAGCCTTGCTGTTGCTCCAGATAAGACGGTCGTTATTCCCGATGGCACAGAGATCTCAGCGGTGACTACGGAGACGATCTCAAGCAAGACCGCTCACGAGGACGATGCGATTACCTTTAAAGTGGACGAAGACGTGCTCATCGACGGAGCCGTCGTGATCGCAAAAGGAGCTATCCTAAAAGGTGTCGTCACGAATTCAAAGAAGAGTGGCTTCTTTGGTAAAGGCGGCCAACTTAACATTCGGGTTGAATCGACGACTACCGTTGATGGCCAGAAGTTGAAGGTTCGAGCTTCCAAAGGAAAGGAGGGGAACGACAAGACCGGGACTACCGTTGCGTTGGTAATCCTGTTTGGGCCTCTTGGCTTTCTGAAGAAAGGGAAGAACGCCGAGATCAAGGAAGGGACGAAGATAAAGGTCTTCACCGATGAGGACAAGACCGTTAAGCTCGCTACAAAGCTATAGCTTTTCCCCCAACGTATTCGGCTTTTTCTTCAGGTTGCGCGTCCAATGAGGTGCGATTATGATATACGCGCAAAACTTTCTGGAGGTAAAAGTTTATGTTGAAACGCAGTTTTCTTGCAGTTGCGGTGCTTGCGGCCGTGTTTGTTATCTTTGGGACTGAGGCCAACGCTCAGGGTGGGATCTTTCTCGGTGCGCGGACGGTGCCGGACCGGTCCGATCATGACACGCTTGTCGTAGGAGCTAAACGTGGTAATTTCAGGCGGCTCCAGTTCCGCGTGAAGATCCACGGCGTTGATTTTCACAAGGTCAAGGTCCATTACGCCAATGGCGGCAGTGAAGAGATCGACTTGCGTGATCGTGTTCCCGCAGGCGGGCAGACCCGCTGGATCGACCTGAACGGCGGTAGTCGAACGATCGAGAAGATCGAGTTCTGGTATGACGCTGTAACGACACGTGGGCGAGGGGCGAAAGTAAATATTTGGGGAGCAAGATGACCTAGACTGTCACTTCGCGACGGCCGTCATCCTCATACCAGCACCGTGTGCAAATGCGGTGCTTTTTTCTTTCTTTCGGTGTGTATTCGCCTGCGGCAGGCAAACGCTCGGCGAGCATTTGCTGCTCGTCGGTGAGGTCGGGCCAGCGTTTCAGCCGGCGCGAATGGCAGCGGGGACAGGCCTCTATATTCATCGTCTGTTATAATCTCACAATATCGGAAACATTTTCCGCCGCTCGGAAGTAATCTCGTTCAATGAACAAAGCCAGATATTCGCTCGCCCTGTTGACGTGTCTTGTTGTCTCGCAATTAGCGGCCGGCCAGCCGGAAGAGAAGTTTGATTTCTACGCTCGCGGGCCATACGCGACGGGTGTGCCACGTCCGCAGGTATCGCTGCGTTTTGATGTCGGCGATCATCATACGACCTACGCGCAGATGGAACGCGTGATCGAGAATATCGCGGCGGCCGCTCGGTCACGCGTGCGTGTATTTGATATTGGATTGACCAACGAGCATCGGATGATGCACGTCGTCGCTATCTCATCGCCTCAGAACATCGCTCGGCTCGAAGAGATCAAGGCGAACATTGCGAGGCTCGCCGACCCGCGTCAGGCGTCGACAGCCGAGGCTGCGGCCATTGCACAGAATACGCCGGCCATCGCATGGATGGCATACACGATACACGGCAACGAATCGGCGTCGTTCGAGGCGATGATGCAGGTCGCGTATCAGCTTGCGGCATCGGACGAGGCGGCAACGCTTGAGATATTGCGCAATTGCGTCGTCCTGCTCGTTACCGGCGAGAATCCGGACGGCCATGAACGGTTTGCGACGTGGTATAACTCAGTCGCGACAGGCGACGCAAACCGCAACGCGATCGAACACCGCGAGCCCTGGAGCGTTTATGGACGCCTGAGCCATTACCGGTTTGACCTGAATCGTGACACGCTCGCGATGACACAGAAAGAGACACAGAACCTCGCCCGTGCCTTTCAGGAATGGAACCCACAGGTCGCCGTCGATCATCACGGCCAGGTGTCGCAGTTCTTTTTTCCGCCGACAGCCCTGCCGGTCAACCCGAATCTGCCTCAACCCGTGACCTCGAAATGGGAAACGACGTATGGCCGCGCGAACGCACGGGCCTTTGACACAAACCGCTGGGAATATTACGTGCGCGACGTTTTTGACGCCTTCTATCCGGGCTATTGGGACATGTATCCGAATCTCAACGGAGCGACGGGCATGACATACGAGACCGATGGCGGCGGCACGAAAGGGCTGCGATGGACCCGCGACGACGGGACGATCGCGACGCTGCGCTCAGCAATAGCAAAGCATTATGTTGCCTCGATGACCACGCTTGAGACGACCGCGGCGAATCGGGCCGGGAAACTGCGCGACTTTTACGAGTTTCGCGCGGCCGCAATGCGAGAACATCCGGTTGCCAAGTTAAAGCGCGTCATCATCGATCCTGCAAAGGATCCCGTGAAGGCCGCCGAACTGGTCGAGATACTGCATCGGTCAAAGATCGAGGTCGGCGTGACAACCCAGCCATACACGTCGCCAACGGCACATGCGTATTATGCGAACAGCCCGGCGGCTACGCGGACATTCCCGGCCGGCTCATACGTCGTCGATCTCAACCAGCCGCAGCGGCTGCTGATCAAAGCGATACTCGAACCTGACACGCCGCAGGACAAGGCATTCGTCGATGAGAATCTCGCACGATTCCGGCGCAATCAGATGAAGGGATCGGGGCAGTCGAAGGAAGACTACGGATTTTATGACATCACTGCGTGGTCGCTGCCGCTGGCGTTTGGCATCGATTCGTGGTGGACAGAGGACGCGGGAGCCGTTTCGACAAGCCCCGTCACGGCGGAGATGCTGGCGGCAACTCGTCGGGGCAGCGTCGCCGGCCGGGCACAGGCGGCGTATATAATTCCTTACAAGACCGATTCGACGGCCGCCCTTGTGACGCGGCTGATGCAGAGCGGCTATCGCGTCGCAGTCGCCACAAGGCAGATGAACGCGGGCGGGCGAAACTGGCCGAGAGGCACATTCGTCGTTCGCGTCAATCGAAATCCCGAATCTGTACACGACACCGTTGCCCGGCTTTCCGGCGAAATGGGTGTGCATGTAACCTCTGTCAATACAGGGTTTGCGGACGAAGGTGACACCGGCATTGGGGGCGAAAGCGTGATATCGCTTCGCGAGCCCAAGATCGCGATGGCGGCGGACGAGGCCGTCAATCAGACGTCCTACGGATCGATCTGGTGGTCATTCGACCGGTACGGCATTAGGTTTACGCCGCTGAGCATCAGGGCGATCCGGAGCGGAGCTCTCAAGGATTACAACGTGCTGGTCCTGCCCGACGGTTCGGCGAGCCAGTATAACGCGACGTTTGGCCCGGGCGGCATTTCCGAACTCAAGCGTTGGGTTGAGAATGGCGGAACGCTCGTCACCGTAAAGGCCGCATCGGTGTTTGCGGCACTCAAGAGCGTTGGCCTGACGAGTACCCGGCTTGTCGGGACCGACGAGGACGAGGAGAAGGGCAAGATCAAGGAAGACGACGCCAAAAAGGCAACGCCAAGCCCGACGCCTACGACGACGAAAGGCCAGGCCAAGAGGGAGCCGGATCCTAACCCTTCGCGCGAAGAGATGGGTACCGATAGGGCCGACGGAATGGGAGCCGGGCTGCCGCCGATAGCATCGCCATCGGCGGACGCTAACAATGTCCCGGTTCCGTTGCCCGGCTCGATAATGCGTGCAACGGTAGATCGGACGACATATCTCACGTATGGCATCGAGCAGGATGAAATGCCTGTGTTGCTGGCGAGCGGTTACTTTTTCCGGTATTCAAAGGAAGGGACGAACGCCGTCGTTTTTGATGCCAAACCCGCTCGACCGCTGACGCTGTCGGGTTTTGTCTGGCCGGGCAACACCGAACGTCTGCTCGCGGGCACGTCATACATCATCGACGAATCTCAGGGCAGCGGCCACGTCATTCTCTTTGCGGAAGAGCCATTCTTTCGCGGGATCTTTCGTTCGAACACGCGACTCTTTTTCAACTCAATATTATTCAACGGAGTATTTTAGGGAGGTCTGGGAGGTCGAGGAAGTCTGGGAAGTCTGGGAAGAAAGAAAGTTGTGCGATGGGTACATTTAAGAGATTTGAGGACATTCAGGTTTGGCAGAAAGCTCGGGTTTTGGCGAAGAATATCTATTTGGTCACCAGCAAAGGAGAATTTTCGGGAGATTATGACCTGCGCCGTCAGATTCGTAGGTCTAGCGTGTCTATCATGGCTAATATCGCTGAAGGCCAAGGTCGGCGCACCGACAAGGATTTTGCTAATTTCATTAACCTTTCGCTAGGTTCGGTGGCCGAGACCAAATCACATGGTTATTTGTTATTGGATCTTGGGTATCTGGATCAAAGATCATTCGATGAACTTTACGGTGCTCTGGACGAGATCGGTAAGATGCTCTTCTCATTAAGCCAACACCTTCGCGGATCGTCTGCTTCCTAGACTTTCCAGACTTTTCAGGACTTTCTAGACTTAACTTATGTTCACCGTCAGGGCGGCTTTTAGCGATGATATTGAGATCAGGGCTTCGGCTGAGAAGGTCCGCGAGTTTTTTCTGGATGTGTCGAACTTCGCCGAGTTGATGCCCGGCGTCGATCGCGCTCACAGAGACGCTTCTGGCGTCGCGCACTGGCGCGTCGAGGCCGAGATCCCATTTGTCGGGACAATGGTACAGGACTTTTCCCTCGAACTCACCGAAAACACGCCCGAACGTGTCGAATGGTCGCCGCGGGCGGACGAGACCGGCAATTTTCTTCGCTATTCGGCGGATTTCCTCGAATCTGCCGGCGTCACCAATGTTCATTTTGCCCAGCAGGTCGAACTTCGCCGGAAGAAGGCTTCCGAACTGCACTCGCTCGCCTGGCTTGCCGGCGAATCGCTCATTTCGAAAGAAATGACCGCGAGCATCACTCAGATGATCAGGACCTTTATCGAGAGGGCAAAGGAGCGGCTGGAGGCATGACGGAGCGGAGAGCTACTCTATATTTCTTATAATTAAAAATAATGAAGCCTTATTTGCGGCCTTGTTTAGCGAGAGTTTTCTTTATGACCGGATTGTTGTAGACTGAAGGTACTGGCCGCATTGGTCACCTTGGATAGTGAGAATGGGGAACGAACTGTCCGCTTCAGCACCTGAGAAGGTGAACTTTCGTCATCCGACTCTGTTAGGTTTGGGTGCATCTCTCCTGTTAACTGTCCTCGTCATCGTAGGTTCGCGAAACCTGGAAAATTTTGATTCCGCACTATTCGGATACACGATCGCTAGTATCGCTGCGTTCGGGGCGATCGTTTTCCGCTATTCCGTTTGGCTGCAGCGGCCGGCGACGAGAGTATATTTTAAGCGTGGCCTGCAACTGTTCTTTCAGAAGCGAAAGTTCGCAAAGCAGGCGACGACGGCTGCCAAGACCATTGCGTCGAGCCTTATCGAGCAGCGATTCATATTCAAACGAAGCAAGGGCCGTTGGCTGATGCACGGCCTAATAATGTGGGGCTGCATACTGGCGGCGTTGATCACGTTTCCGCTCGTATTTGGCTGGGTGCATTTCAAAC
>CAZMQR010000118.1:0-7333 GCA_964568325.1 uncultured Chloracidobacterium sp.
GAACGCCGCCTTCTCAGCCTGCTCGACGAGGTCAGAAACCTTGATCGACACGAGCAAGTCGTCGAGGACCTGCCACGACGCGCGGAGGCTCTCGTCATCTGGGTACGAAGCCAGAGCGGCCTCCAACACGCTGATCGCGCTAAGGGCCGCTTCGGTCCGTTCTGCCACATTCAGACGGCTTCGCGCTTCGGCTGCATAAGTGCGTGCCTCGATCTCCGCCCACTTAAGCATATGAAAGCGATGGAGTTCCCCCGCGGTCGAACGCCCACGCAGCAGCGGAGCCAGCCGCGGCGAACCCGGCTTGACATTCTTAAGGTCGGTCTCATTCCGAACCAGATATTCACCGCACAGTTCGAACACCTCACGATGACCCGCTGAAACCTTCGCAAACACGTTTGCGGCGGCGGCTTTCTGCTTGATCTCGCCGAGGATCGCGGCGTTCAGTTCCAAGGTGAGCTTTTCTCCGTCGCGGATGTCTGACCTAAACGAGTGACCGCGAAACTGGCTATCGATCGAACGCTGCTGGGCTGCCAGTCTCGCACGGGCGCGCCGCAGGATCACCTCGCGCAAGATCACAGCCCCGAACATGAGGATACCGGCCCCGATACCTGCGTTGATCCACGGCGTATCTTCGCCGCCATCGTGAAGGATGCCCCAAACAAGGAAAAAGAACACTGCCGACAACGAAACCGTCAGAACATAATAGTTCGACGCCGGCAGCCAGAAAGGCCGTCTTGATCTGCTTACCTTTGACCGCATTAAATACCCACGACCGGCTCGGACAAGAGTATCGGAGCCGTGGAGTTTCGCTCGATTATAACCCGAATACAGCGTTGTCTGCTATAATCCGCTTCATGGTACGGCATAAGAGAAGGAAGGCTGCGAGGCCGGTCTTTGATTCGATCAGGAAGCCGACCGCACCACCATCACGGCACATCGGCAGCGACGCCCTGGAACAGAAACGACATCCTTCACTGCGAAAGGTAAAACACAAGAAGGAGGCGTCACCGGAGGACTGATGGTCGATCTGCACAGTCTTTTTGAGAGCGAGAATAGTGTCTGGGCACGGCCAGAGATGAGCGTCACGTTTCGGGCTGAGATCATGCCCGGTCGCGACCGCGAAGAGCGGACTTATCGCATCGAGAGCGTCCTGCGCAATGGCCGTGTAACGCTGTACGATTTCCCCGGCGAATATCGCGAATCCGCTTTTGAAGCGATCAATTTCTTGCGCGAAAAGGCTGCCAAAGGTTAGAGTTCGTACGCCCGCCCGACATCGAGTATTTCAACCTGAGCTATGCCCAAACTCCCGATCTGCTCGACGACCTGCCGACGGTACAAAGGCTTAATATTTACGACATAAACAGGGATGTTCCGGTCGGTCAGCTTCTGCAGTTCGGTTTTGAGCCCTCGTGGGGTGAGATGACACGAGACCGCCGCGAGATCGGCCAGTTCGTCGGGAAACGCACATTCGACGAATATCGCCGCGAGGTCTTCAGTAAAGTTGCACGCTTGCCAGATCGCATCGGTCTCGGCCGTATCGCCGGTGATGGCAACAGAAACGCTGCCGTCCGAGATGATATAACCGCTTGCACCGACCTTGTGATTGACAGCGATGCTTTCGATCGAAAGATGGCCCGCCTCGAACGCGCTGCCGTGCGTGAATTCACGGTATTCGATAACGGCCCCATTGTCGTTCCTGAGTTCTGAGAAGCGTGGGTAGATCGACCAATTGAATATGTCGCGTTCCAGAATATCGATCATCTCGCGGGTTCCGTGAACGCGGACCGGTTCAGCGAGAGTCGCAAACAGATCGTCAATGAACAGCGGCAGTCCCGCGATATGGTCGAGATGAACGTGCGTCAGAACGATGTCGCGAATGTTTGCTCGCTGCTCATCCGAACACGACAAAGCCAGGCACCCAGCGTCTATCGCGACGCGGTCGTCGATGACAAGCGTCGGCAAATGCTGCCGCAGGGACGCGGTCCCGTCGGGCTCGATAGTGCTGGGCAGCATTTGCACTTTCATGATCTATCTCGCGCACGTCTCGGCACGGCCACCGTCGATGGCGTAGGTTGCACCCGTGATCCAGCCGGCCTTGGCCGAAGCCAAAAAGCATATCAACTCGGCGACCTCTTCGGGCTTGCCGACACGACCGATGGGGTGCGTTTCGGTCGAATGTTCGAGGAATTTCTTATAAGCTTCGTCTTCCATCCCGCCGCGTTTGTGCAGGTTGGTGACGACGACACCGGGATTCACGGCATTTACGCGAACGCCCTTTGCCCCGAGTTCCAGTGCAGAACAGCGTGTGAATTGGTCGATCGCCGCCTTCGAGACGCAATACGCGAGCACGTTCGGGAAGGCCCGCGTGCCGGCGACGCTCGAAACATTTACGATGTTCCCTTTTGTCGCGATCAGGTGGGGCAGGCACCGCTGCGTGAGCATAAAGACTGAGCGCAGGTTAATATCCATCATACGATCCCAGTCGTCGAGCGGCGTGTTCTCAATCGTGCCGTTCTTGATGATGCCGGCCGAATTGACCAGCACGTCGATCCGCTTGTGCTTTTGCACAGTATCCGCAACCACACGTTCGAGATTGGAGTCCTCAAGCACGTCCGCAAGATGGGCCCTGATGGTCCCTTCATGATCCTTAGCGTCAGCCACAAGTTGCTTCAATTCCTTCTCTTTCCGCCCGACCGCCACCACCGTCGCCCCACGCTCAGCAAACATCGCTGCCGACGCTCGGCCAATACCGCTGCTCGCCCCCGTAACGATCACGACCTTTCCCTGCATAAAACTTGTCGATAGGAATCGGTTAAGAATAACAATGAAACCGAACGAGTGGCAAATTTCCCACGCCGGACGCGCTACAATAAGCCCATGCTCAACCGCGACGCCCCCCCGAAACCGCATGCTTCGCACGCTCGGAGTTCGCGGCTTGCCGCTCTATTTGCGGAGGAGCTTGCTCCTTCGGAACTTGCTTTTACTACCTGCGGCTTGCCGCCGCCGGGGCCTTGGGCGGCGGCAAGCCGCGATACTATAAGCCCGCAACGGAGCAGCAAGCTGCTCCGCAAATAGAGCGGCAAGCCGCAGAAACCATCAGGGCAACCCACTGAACCGCTCGAACGTAACTGATGATTCCTTTGTTGTAACCAGGCCGCTCGGTGTGTGACTGAGTCGTTCAATTATCTAACTAAGCGATCTAATGTCGTAACTGGGCCGCATAATTACACACTGGACGGGCTTAGTGTTGTAATTGGGCGGGAGAATTACTTAATTAGGCGACATAATTACGTCAATGGGCGACGTAATTACGTAACTGAGCGGGAGAATTACCTCATTGAGCCGCGCAATCACCTAATTGGGCGGTGGAATTATGTAACTGAGCGGGGAAATTAGTTCACCGGCGGAAAAAATTAGGTCACTGGGGCATCTAGTTACGTTTGTGGGGCATCGAGTGTGGTGTGCGACGATGATTTTGAACACACGGATCGCGGGTCGGTTCCGCGGCGAGAAGTTCGACAGTTCCCTTTCCCCCTGCCTGTGCTCCTTTTGATGGAATCGCCCGGTTCCATCTTTACCAATTAGGAGAACGAGACAATGGCTAATAGCGGAGATTGGATGCCCTCAACGTATGCGGGCAAGGCAGTGATGTTTGCGAATGTCGCGGCGAAGATCGGTAACTATGACGCGGAATTGGGGCTGACGGCTGGCGAGGTGCTGGCGATCGTGGCTTTGTGCGACGAGTACGCGGCCGTTTACACGTATTACACGCAATCGCAGGCCCATAAACAGGCCTTGACGCAGTGGCGTGACCTGGCGTTTTTGGGCGATCCCGAGGGCGATGCGTTGCCCAATCCGCCCGCGGCACCGGCGTATAATTCGCCCGGCGGCGAGGTCATCGGCATGCTCAACGTCTTTCGCGCCGAACGCGACCGCTGGGTCGCCGCCGCGGGCTACACGCAGGCCATCGGCGAGGATCTGATGATCGTAAGCACCGCCCCCGAAGGCATCATCCCCGGCGAGGTCGAGCCGACGATCAACGTCTTTGCCGCGCAGACGGGATATATGTTCTCGATAGTCGTCAACGGCCGCGAGGAATCAGATTCGTGGATCGTCCAAACGCGCGTCCTTCCCGACGGCGGCTGGACAAACGCCGGCACTTTCACCGGCAAATCAGCGGACGTCTCCGTAACCCCACCCGAAGCCGCCACTCCGATACAGGTGCAAGTCCGCGTCCAACTGCGAAAGCATAACGCCAACTACGGCCAACTCTCGCAGATCGCGACCGTGACGGTTAATCCGTAAGCAGTGGATAGTGTTGAGTTATGAGTTAAGGCTCGTCGTTCCGGGAGCGGGACGGGAGCATTTTGTCCTTTTTGAGGTACCACACACTCGCTAACCGCTACGGAGTCCACAAAGGGGAGTGGAAATCCTGGAAAGAAGAAGGCCGCGACGGATCGCGGCCTTTTGTATTTAGAGAATTATTGCGGTCTATGATTCCGACGCGGGGCGGTGACCGGAGAAGAGGAGGTCGAGGGCGGCGCGAGTTTCTTCGCTCTTACGCGTCTTTAGGTCGGCGACCCAGTCGGTGACGGTCGAGGCGAGTTCGCGGGCGGCCTGGCGGGTTGATTTGACGCGTGGGCGACGTTTAGGCGCCCGCGGCTCGGTTCGCTTAATGATCTTTATCTTTGCCTTATCTGACATTTCTGAACTCGTTAGGTGTAAATGCGTTGGTTTGTAACCGGTTAGATTACGAATCGCTGCCGCGGGTTGTTCCGAATATTTGCGATCGGCGATAGAATCTGATGGATAGACGCGTTTATGAGCCCTTCAGTTGCAGCCGTGCTGTATTTTGCGTGCGGTTTTCCTGTCGCGATGTATCTAGTAACGCGGCGGCGGCCGACTTTTGTCAAGATCGCCGTTTGGTCGCTCTTCTGGCCTGTTTTTGCCGTAAGTTTGCTATTCAGGCTTGCCTTTCCAACCCAGGAAATGCGGCTCGATGCTCGGCGACTGCGAATCGAACGGATCGCCGCTGAGATCGAGCGTGATGCGTTTGACGGCGAGGCAATGGCGCCTGTATTCGAGTTTCGCGAGGTGTACTACCGCTACGCCGGCCTTGCCGAGGCTGCGGGAACGCCGCCGTCGGACATCGCCGATCTGCACGAGCGCTGTCTCGCGAGACTCAACCGAAGAAAACTTGCCTTCCACGCGGCTGAGGCTCGTGATGAGTTCGTCGGTCTGGTCCGCGACTTCCCTGCCGAATCCCGCAAATACGCCGTCACGCTGACCGAGATAGTCGGCGACGCCGAGGCAAAGCTCCTTATAGCCGACAGATGATAGAGCCTTCTTCGAGTTGACAGGAGAGCCGTTTCATAGCACCTTAGTTCATACAAACCTTCTGATCCGAAAAAACGTAAGGAGTTGCAAATGAAGAAAGTTATTTTGGGCTTTCTCGCGGCCTGCCTGCTGTCAGTGACGGCGGCCGCACAGGAAAAGCCAATCGCATTCATCAACGCCCGTGTCTTGCCCGTAGTCGGCGAGCCGATCGAGCAAGGGATCGTCCTGATCCAGAACGGCAAGATCACGGCCGTAGGCGATGCCCGCACCGTGCGGCTGTCCTCCGATGTAACGGTCATCGACTGCAAGGGCAAGGTAATAATGCCGGGCATCGTCGATACGCATAGTCACATCGGCGGCCCCGCGGGCGGCGACGCGTCGTCGCCGATACAGCCAGACGTACGGATACTCGACAGCGTGAATGTTCGGGCTTCGAGCATCCAGCGGGCGCAGGCCGGCGGCATTACCAGCGTCAATGTAATGCCCGGCTCAGGCCACCTCGACAGCGGCCAGACGCTGTATTTGAAGCTTCGCGACAACGCCGTAAAGATCGACGACTTGCTCATCCTCGATACCGCCGGTAAATATATGGGCGGCATCAAGTTTGCGAATGGGACCAACTCGATCCGGGCCGGCGGCGGTGCTTTTCCGGGAACGCGTGCAAAATCCGCCGCGCTCGTGCGCGAGCAGTTCATCAAGGCACAGGACTATCGCGATAAGGTGGCGAAGGCCGCGGGCGATAAGACAAAGATGCCGCCCCGCGACCTCGCGATGGAGTCGCTTGTTGAGGTCCTTGAAAGAAAACGCACCGTTCATTTCCATACGCACCGCCACGACGACATCATGACCGCCTTGCGGCTGTCAAAGGAATTTGGCTTCCGTATTGTCCTGCAGCACGTGAGCGAAGCATGGAAGGTCGCTAAGGAGATCGCCGATGCTAAAGCACCAGCGTCGATCATCTTTATCGACTCACCGGGCGGTAAGCTCGAAACGGTGGACATTGACTTTAAGAATGGTGTCGAGCTTGAAAAAGCAGGCGTGATGGTCGGCTTTCACACTGACGACGGCATTACCGATTCGCGTTGGCTGCTGCGTTCCGCCGGCCTCGCCGTCCGTGCGGGAATGTCTCGTAAAGGTGCCATCTACGCACTGACGATGGCAAACGCCAAAATGCTCGACATAGACAATCGAGTCGGTTCGCTGGAGGCCGGTAAGGACGCCGACCTCATCGTGCTCTCAGGCGACCCGTTGAGCGTTTATACGCACGTCCTCCAGACATACGTCGAGGGCAAAAAGGTCTTTGACCGCAACGATCCAAAGGACTACATTTACGCCGTGGGCGGTAAGGGAGCCACCGACGACAGCGACCTGGTCAGCGACATTCATTGCTTTGACGGGGACATTGGAGGCAACGAATAATGCAAAATTCAAAATTCAAAATTCAAAATTTGAAACTCGTTACTGTCCTGCTCGCGATCCTCTGCCTGCTGCCTACTGCCTACGGCCAACTGGCCGTTAAGGGCGAGACCGTCTGGACAATGAAGGGCGAACCTATCACTAATGGGGTCGTCCTCATCAGCGCCGGCAAGATCACGGCTGTCGGCAAGGCTGCAGACGTGCAGATCCCGACCGGCTATCGCATTATCACTGCCAAGGTCGTCACGCCGGGCCTGATCGACGCTCACTCGGTGATCGGCCTGAATGGCTACCTTAACCAACCACACGATCAAATGGCTCTCGATGGCGGAGCGACGATACAACCTGAATTGCGGGCCACCGACGCATATAACGCTGAGGAGAAACTCGTCGAATGGGTGCGTCAATTCGGCGTCACGACCATCCACACCGGACACCAGCCGTCTGCTCTTATTTCCGGCCAGACGATGATAGCCAAGACGTGGGGCAAGAATGTCGATGAGGCCACGATAGTGCCGACCGCGATGATCGCCGTCACGCTCGGCAATGCCGCGAATGCAGGAGCAGGCCGTTCGCCGGG
>CAZMQR010000119.1:0-7332 GCA_964568325.1 uncultured Chloracidobacterium sp.
AGGTCGATTCGCCCTACAACACGCGGACCAAGACCGGCATCCCGCCCGGCCCGATATCGTCCGTCACCGAAAGCTCCATCCGCGCCGCCCTCAACCCGCAGCCGAACGATTACATCTTCTACGTCCGCAACGTGGAAGCAAACGACGGCTCACATTGGTTCTATTCGTCAGCCGCAGAGTTTGAGAAAGGCAAGGCGAGGTATCAGCAGTGGCTGGAGAAGGAGCGGCTGGAGAAACGTGCGCAATCCGACAACGCGCAGTAGAATGAGTTTTGTTCGCGATGCGCCCAATACGTCTCTTAACAATTACCCTAGCCTCGACCATCGTGTTGTTCTCGGCATTGAGCCTCGTCAGTTACTTGATCAAGGCAGATCAGGCCCGTAACGATTACTATCGCGAACAAGACGAAGAGCGCGGCGGTGTCACGTTTTACGGGCCCTACTGTTACCCCGATCGGCATCCCCAGTTCTTGTTGACTGTTGCCGCCATTAATTTCTTCATGCTCGCGGGACTCTGTTTTGCTCGGACCGCACTGTTAACTGTACTGCTTCCGATACCGTCACTTGCCGCGTTCGCATATTGGTTTATGAGCACTCAAGAAATGCTGGCGGTGAATGAAACCAAGCCCGAACTAGTAACCTTGGACCGATATCTGTATAGTGCCTCAGCGCTCGATGTTGGAGTTCTTTCCTTGCTTCTCGTAATACTTCTATTGGGATGCGTCCAGTTGATGAGACGTCGGAGGGAATTTGAATCCCTTCCATAGAATGATAAAGCTTCTGGCGCTCGACCTTGATGGCACAACGCTAAGTTCTGGTGGCGATATCTCAACGGCGAACCGCGCCGCAATCCGTGCGGCCGAGGAGGCAGGCGTACTCGTGACGATCGCTACCGGCCGCCGGTTTCGCGATGCACGGCCTGTTGGGATCGATCTGGGGCTGAATGCACCGCTGATCACTCACAATGGCGGGCTGTTGAAATTTGCCGTCTCGATGGAGACCATTCACTGCTCGCTGCTGTCGCCTGAGATGAGCCACGAGATAGTGCGCGTGGGCAAATCGCTCGGCGGCGACGCGCTCGTCAGCGTCGATCCGCACGGCACGGGCACGCTGCTTTACGACCGCGTGTCCGATGACAATGTGCCGCTCAAGAAATATCTCCACTGGGCCGAAGGCCTTCACGGCGGCACTGCCGGACGGCAGGGCGTCGAGCATGTGCCGGAATTGGAGGAGATAATCGGCGGCGAGGACGTTGTCCACATTTCCTTTTCAGGCACCTGCGAACCGATGCGTGCCCTGGAGCAGTCGCTGCGTGATCAGCTCGGCAGCGCCGTCACGCTGCTGGCGACGGTTTATCCGCATCTGGACTTTACTCTGCTCGATATTCTGCCGCCTGATGCCTCGAAAGGCCACGGTGTCGAAAGGCTGGCCGCTCTCAACGATCTGACGGCGGCGCAGGTAATGGTCATTGGCGATAATTTCAACGACCTCGAGATGCTCGAATATGCCGGAACACCCGT
This sequence comes from uncultured Chloracidobacterium sp., assembly GCA_964568325.1. GTDB lineage: Bacteria > Acidobacteriota > Blastocatellia > Pyrinomonadales > Pyrinomonadaceae > OLB17. Next base: position 1,520 of record CAZMQR010000119.1, read on the forward strand.
CGTCATGGGAAACGCAGACCCGAAGTTGCTCGAACGTAGCGAATTTTATACAACATTAAGTAACGATGAGGGCGGCGTTGCAGCCGCCATTGAACGCTTTATCTTGAATCAGGAGAATAATTAGTGGCAAACAAGATCGCAGTTATCGATACGAACCACGGCACCATAAAGATCGAGCTTCTCGAACAGGACGCTCCAAAGACAACAGAGAATTTCAGTCTGCTAGCCGGTAGGAACTACTACGACGGCGTCATTTTTCACCGCGTGATTCCGAATTTTATGATCCAGGGCGGCGACCCGCTCGGCGAGGGCTACGGCGGCGAGTCGGCGTGGGGCGGCAAATTCGACGACGAGATAGACCGCGGCTCGATGCTGTACGCGGGCATGTATGAGAAAGGCACGGTGGCAATGGCGAATTCCGGGCCCAACACAAACGGCTCCCAGTTCTTTATCATGCACGTCGATTATCCGCTGCCGCCGAGTTACACCAAGTTTGGCCGCGTTATCGAAGGGCAGGAAGTTGTCGATTCCATCGCGGGCGTTGCAACCAACCAGAACGACAAGCCGCTCGAGCAAGTCGTGATGAACAGCGTCCGTATTGAGGAAGGCATGTGGTAGATGCGTGCCGTCGTTCAACGCGTTTCGCGGGCTAGGGTTACAGTTGAGGACCGCGTCACGGGCGAGATCGCGGGCGGAATGCTCGTCCTGCTGGGCGTATCGACCGAGGATGACGAGACGGCAGCGGATTATCTTGTCGACAAGCTCATCAACCTGCGCATCTTCGCAGATGGCGACGGCAAGATGAACTTGTCGCTCACCGATATCGATGGCGAGATGCTTGTAGTATCGCAGTTTACCCTCTACGGCGATACTCGGCGAGGGCGACGGCCATCGTTCATTGCGGCGGCTGAAGGCGAAAAGGCAACGGCTCTTTACGAATATGTTGTCAAAAGATCGCGTGAGTTCGGGCGGAAGGTCATGACCGGAGAATTCGGCGCGATGATGGACGTTGAACTCGTCAATGACGGCCCTGTTACGATCATTCTAGATAGTGAGAAGACGATCTAAGCAATTATGAACCGAAAACTACTTATCGCTCTTGCTTTGACTGCCTCAGCAGTTATCTCGTGCAGTAGTCCTGCCAACAACTCGAAGCCTGCGACGGCAACTAAAACATCGCCCGCATTGAAGAAAGGCGTTGCCCCGGTAGCCGATCCAGAAGTGGCGCTCATCGAAATGGAGAACCCCGCCTACGGGACCATGAAGATGGAACTTTACTCGAACATTGCCCCCAAGGCAGTCGAGCGGTTCAAGGAATTGGCCAAGGAAGGCTATTACGAGGGCATTATCTTCCATCGCGTTAACGATTCCGTCATTCAGGCAGGTAATGCTGATACGAAGCCCGGAAAGTCACCAAATCCCGCGAAAGAGGGCGATTCAGGCAAGCCGAATGTGCCTGCTGAGTTTTCAGACGTTCCGTATGACACTGGAATTGTCGGTGCAGCCCGCCTTGGAAATGATGTCAACTCGGCGAATGCTCAGTTCTTTATCATGCTCAAGCGCGAGGCGGCGTTTGATAACAAATACACCGTCTTTGGCAAGATCATTGACGGAATGAACAACGTGCGAACGATAGCCGGTGCTCCGCGTAATGGCGAGCGGCCGACGGAAGCAATCCGGATCAAGAAGGTAACGATCGTTCCCCGCTAACCGAACGGCGGTGATATAATCCAACTCATCCGCTCGCGTAGCTCAGTGGATAGAGCGCTTCCCTCCGGAGGAAGAAGTCGCAGGTTCGACTCCTGCCGCGAGTACCACATCGAAAAAGGCGTTCCGATTTCCGGAACGCCTTTTCTCCTCCAGCCAAGGTAATGAGGACTACCTAACCTTGAGAGCAGGATCGCCCAAAAGGACCCACGAATATCCAACGTCGCTGCCGGCTATCGTGGACTTTGCCGCCTTGACGAGATCCCCCATCCGCTTGATATTGCTCTCGCTGACGTCGTTGTAGAATTGCGCCCCCATTGTAAACTGGAAATCCGGAGTAGTCTCGGTCGTAGAAGCCCATGTGACAGCACCGCCCCCGTTCTGGGCAAAGAGGAGCCGCTCAGAAACCGATTCGGCCACCGGGCTAGGCCGGAAGAATACGCCGTTATAACAGGTCAACATTGTAAATATCGACTGTCGGTGACCGTTGGTCAGAAGCGGCGGGTCATTCGAATTGAAGAACGTAAGGTTCCCCCAGACGCCCGACGTGCCATGCCCCGCATAATTAACGATAAACATACCTGTGTTCAGCCCATTCATCAGGTTTGTGTGCGCCTGCGGGTCAGGCGTCATCTGATTTGGGGGCGGCAACCCGCGCGGAACAAGGAGCGACGGCATTGACGGAGGCATTTCGTTTCGGAGTCCAAGGCTCATGCCCTCGAAATCAAATCCTTGCGGAAGATCAAAGGCGTAGAGCCCCCCACGATCGAGGCTTTGGTTCTCAATTGTCTCAAAACCCATGCTCTTATCGAGAACGGTAGAAATGGCGAAACCACTCCTTGCCGGCACACGGCCCATAGGAATCTCGGCCAGGCCGTCATTATTAAAATCCGCCAATGCCTCATCACTTCCGCTCTCTTCAAAGATCAGGTTAACGAACTTTGTTGGCACAAGGTCCCAGTTGCCAAATCCTTCGTAATTTCTCGGATCATACGATCCGTCACCCAGCAATAGCACATACTCAGGAGACCCGTCCCAACTCTTATACGCGTATTCGAGGAAATCCTTCACGGCGTCCGCGGACAAGGAACCGTAGCTAAACTCGTCAAATATGTCTGCGACGTCGACGACTCCGACCAAATAGCTGCCGCCGGCGGTCGACTGCCGGAATGTTTTCCATTGCTGGGCAGAATTCAGGAAGTCTTGGGCCGAATGCGAGATGATCAGGTATTGGACGGTGTGGCCCGGTGTGGACCACGTCGACGGATTATTAAATGTTACCGAGAACGGAGACAAGAACGACGCATTTTCCGCGGCATACATGACCATCGACCTATGCGATGGCAGTTTAGCGGTAAATGTCCCTCCATCCTGGACAACATTTAGGCCTATGACTTCCTGCGGAATTCCAGGATAGGTGGTGTCGAATACACGAATGTTAGCCGTCGAGAAACCGCCGACATCAACTTTCCGATAGCCCGGCGTAAAGTAGGACAGCCGATCGCCCGCGGCCTTAAACTCACGGTTATACGTGATCTCTGCCTGGTCAAAATAACTCGCGCTCGACGAGTCGAACTCCGTCAGATCGAGCAAGTTATTGCCCTCGACAAGAAAACTTGTCGGAATCGTAAGGGTCGCCTGATACGCGTTATTCCCTGCACCGAGTACGAACCCGGCCTCGTTCCCATTGATCACTACCTTTACGTTGTGCGTAGAGCCAACAATACCCTGAAGTTTCACACGGATAGAGGCAGTCGCAGCGGTGGTATCGATACTGTTCAGGAAGATCCCTATTGGCGTAGGCATGGGACTCGACGTTACGGCGCGACCCCAATAATTCTCAAGATCTCCATTCTTGATCAACCCGTTATAGCTGGTCCGTTCCCGCATCTGCGCAGAACTTCGATAGCTTCGCGCCTGAACCGCGCCGCCAACGTTTCGGATCACTTTGGTGTCAATACGCCTTCCGGGTGTCGAATCAGCCAACAGATAGTACACCCGCGTGTCACTTTCCCGCGTGTCCCGTCCGGTGCCGTAAAACTCGATATATTGGTCGCCCGCTCCGACGATGATCGCCTGCTCGACGCCTTCCATAAAGAGCCGCCAATTGGCCGATGGCGAATTGACGTTGAAACCGGCCGTCTCGAGCTGTGACCTAGTTACACGATAGAAACCTTCAGATTTGACGCATATCTTAGCCCCCGGCTGTGAAACGACCCACCGATGCGTATTGATGTCCGCCTCAGGCTGGGCATGTTCGATGATCTCGCTAAGCTCCTTGGTTAGTCCAAGCCCGCCGCGCAAGACAATGCCCGTCTTTGACCCGTTCACCCGCTCGATGTCGGCACGCGAACGGCCCACCTCTACCTCAAGATCCCTAACATATCGGACTCCGAAAGGTGTGCCGCTCGACAGCCGCCCGCCGATAAACGTATTGTCGATAACATAGACGCTGTCGAGACTGCCGTCAGCGTCGTACAGTTCATATTCCTCGCCACTGTGGCCGGGCAGGCTCGGCTTGAAGGCGGAACCCGTGATCAGTGTCTGATTCACGAGTTCTCGACCACTTGGAGTAATCCGATAGACGCTAAATCCGAAATTCTTCGTCTCAATTGATGTGTGCCACCTAATGAGAACGCCCTTTCCTTCAGAAACGGCATCTATATGGTCGAATGCGATCTCTCCTTCGGCCAATGCGGGTTTGACCGCTTTTCGACGCCCGCTCTGGGCAAATATCGGAAGCGCTGCCGACGCGAGCAGAGCAAACAACAGAAGACTAGACGCTATTCTTTTCATTTCTTTTCTCCGGTCCTGCCGGGAAGGGACGGCGTAATACTAACGAATCTTACTCCTAGAGATTCTGTAAATTTAACACTTACACCTGAATTATTCAACAAGTTTTCAATGGGTCTGGAATTCGAAGCCGTCAATTCGGTCGAGCCCGGACCAATTCAAGGTATAATCGTACCGAATTCTTCAAACCACCTCGGCTGACGGGCCCTGAAGGAGTTGCCGAAGTACGTACTGCAGAATGCCGCCGTTCTTGTAATACTCTACCTCGATCGGTGTATCGATTCGCAAAATCAACGAAACGTCTATTTTCTCGCCGCTTTCACGAATGATCGTAAGAGTCACGTCCTGTTGCGGCTTAACTTCGTCGGCGGCGAGACCAGTGAGATCAAAGGTCTCCGTACCGTCGATTTTCAGCGATTGCGCCGTATCACCGTTCTTGAATTGCAGCGGGAGAACGCCCATGCCGACGAGATTTGAGCGGTGAATGCGCTCGAATGACTCGGTGATCACGGCCTTGACGCCCATCAACGCCGTGCCTTTCGCCGCCCAATCGCGCGAGCTTCCGGTCCCGTATTCTTTACCGGCAAAGATCACAAGCGGCGTGTTTTCAACCTTATATTGCATCGCCGCGTCGTAAATCGTCGCTTCCGCGCCGTCGGGCTGGTGTTTCGTCAAGCCGCCTTCGACCGGCGCGACCATCAGATTTTTTATGCGAACGTTTGCAAATGTCCCACGGAGCATCACGCGGTCGTTGCCACGACGCGAGCCGTAGGAATTGAAATCGACGGGCGTCACGCCAAGCTCTTGCAGATACTTGCCGGCGGGTGAATTTGCTTTGATCGCGCCGGCGGGCGAGATATGATCGGTCGTCACCGAGTCGCCAAATATCGCAAGCGCCCGCGCGCCTATCACGTCCACAAACGCTCCGGTCGCCATCGAAAAGCCCTCAAAATACGGCGGCTCCTGAATGTATGTCGAGTCGGCGTCCCACTCGTAAATTTGTCCGACGCTCGACTCGATGTCGTTCCACATCGGGTTTTGCTCGGCAAACTCGGAATAAAGCCGCTTGTAAACCGCCGGGTCGAACGCAGCCGCGAGCATCTCTTTTACCTCATCGAGCGACGCCCAAATGTCTTTTAGAAAAACGTCGTTGCCGTCACGGTCTTTGCCGATCGGCTGCGTGTTGATGTCGTCGAGAACGGTTCCGGCGAGCGCAAACGCGACTACGAGCGGCGGCGACATGAGGAAATTTGCCTTTACGTTTTGGTGAACGCGCGCCTCGAAGTTGCGATTGCCCGACAGCACGGACGCCG
>CAZMQR010000120.1:0-7288 GCA_964568325.1 uncultured Chloracidobacterium sp.
GGTGGTGAGCGTTTTTCTGTCGCCGCTCGACGTGCACATCAACCGCGCTCCGATCGGCGGCACGATCCGCGAGATCAACTACACGGCCGGACGGAAAATGCCCGCGACCAACAACGAAGCGAGCCTTCTGAACGAGCGAAATTCGCTGGTTATCGAGGGCGACGGCCTGACCGTTACCTGCACGCAGATCGCCGGAATTCTCGCCCGCCGCATTGTCTGCTGGCCGCGAACAGGCGATAATCTCATTCGCGGTCAAAAATTCGGCCTGATCAAGTTCAGTTCTCGAACTGACGTGCTGATGCCTGCCGCTGTTGAGTTGGCGGTCAGCGTCGGAGACCGCGTGAGAGGCGGCGAGACCGTGATCGCACGGCACGGCCGCATAGGCGACAATTGATGGCGGACGACGAGACAAAACCTCCACACCGAGGACTTAAGAAGGGCCTCTACGTTATACCAACGCTGTTCACCGCAGCGAACGTCGCGATGGGATTCTTCGCGGTCCTGTGGTCGATCCGCGGCTTTCAGGCGATCGGAAGTAACATCGGCGTAGCCACCGGCTATTTCAATTATGCCGCGGTCGCTATCGGGCTCGCGATCCTTTTTGACACCATGGACGGCCGCATCGCTCGTGCGACGCGGACCGCGACCGAGATCGGCGTGCAGTTCGATTCGCTCGCCGATGTTCTGACATTCGGCATCGCTCCGACCGCATTGATATATAGCTGGGCCGTCGCACCGACGTTTGCCGAAAATAGCCCCGGCTACGGACTCGGCATATTTCTTCTGTTCATGTTCCTCATGTGCGGTGCGTTTCGCCTGGCGCGGTTCAACCTTCAGGCCTCCCGCCCGCATGTGCTCATCGAAGGCGCTCCAAAACTCGATAAAAAGGCCTTTGTCGGATTGCCCATACCGCCGGCCGGCGGCCTGCTTGCGGCTATCGTTCACTTCTCGCCCGCACCGCTAACTGCCAAGGGCGAAGCTGCAGCCCAGTTCTACGCCTACGCTCTGCTTGCATTGGTCGCCGTCCTCGCGATCTTAATGGTATCTACGATCCGCTATACAAGCATGAAAGCGGCGGGCGGTGGACGAAAAGGGTTCTTCCTCGTCCTCGCACTCGCGGCCGTCGGCATGGCGATCTGGTTCTATTCGCAGTACGTCTTGCTTGTGTTGGCGGTCGCCTACACGTCGCATGGGGTCATCTGGTGGCTGGTGCGCCCGATATTTGTGAGGCCCGCCACGTCACAGGCGGCCGGATCACACAACGGTTGAATTCTCTCGTATCGGTGTCACGCTGGCTTTTCGCCGCCGCCGTCGCGGGTGGCGTTCGTCAAAAGCCACAATATCATCGTCAAACGAGCGTCCCGAAGCGACGAGAACGGCCATCATTAGCAAGAACATCAGCGAGACAGCCGTAACATGCAGAACGAAATCGAACATGCTATGGACCAATACGCCGAAGCAGGCTGTGAATGCGCCGACAGCGATCCCGCGCCGAAATGTATTCGTTGTCACGGTATGCCGCAGCCCCTCGCGAACAAGCAAGAAGAGGAACAGGCCACCAAGCACCAACCCGACAACGCCCGCGTCCGAAACGACCTGCAGATAATCATTGTGGGCTTGTTCAACGCGGGCCAGGCCCGCCGCCGTATCAAATTTGGTGAACGCGGTCGCGTAGGCGCCCAGCCCCGTTCCAAATGGCAAGTTGTCACCGATCACTTTTAGCGTGATCGACCAAATCTCGAAGCGGTCTGAGGAAATATTCTGGCGAACCGCCGAGTCGGCAAACCGCGTGAGCGAAGTATCCGCACCCGTAAATATTGCCCCGGCAATGACGCCGAGGACAAGCAGGAGTGACAATGCGACCTTTAGTCCGGTCCTTCGGTGCGCGCTTGCGCGGGATGAAATAAGCACCACGAAGATCAACTGGAGCCCAAGCGCGACCAGCCCACCGCGCGACCCGCTGAGCAAGAGGGCGGACCCCATCAGGAGCACAGCAACTACGTAGAGCAGCCGCTTGTCCGGCATTACCGCACCAACGAACAGGAGTCCGAGCGGAATGCTAATGAGCATCTCAATCATCGCGGCAAAATTATGCCGATTCACAAAGGAACCAAAAGGAACTGCAGCCGCAGGATCATACAACCCGTAGATCTTATCAGGGCTCAATACTGATTGTAGGATTGCGTAAAATGCGTAAACAAAACCGAATATTATCAGCACGTGCGCCATCCGCCGCAGCCGGGCAGCCGTATCGAGGTAAGCCAGGCATGCTCCCAGAAAGATGCACAACAGCAGCATATGCAATGCTGCGACGAGCGTGGAATTAGGTTCCAGCGAGATAGTTCGGCCAATCTGCCCGATACCCGCCTCGGCCGGAAGATAACCAAACGGGACGGTCTGAAAAAGTCCGTAAATCGCCAGTAGTAGCAGCGGGACTTGAAGCAGACTTCGGCTGTAGCGGAGTTGCCCCTTCGAGATCGAATCCCATCCCCAAAAGCCCGCAAGCAATAGGATCATGGCGTAGCTCAATACGAGTACCGGCTGATGGACAGCCCCATAGGCGAGAGTCGCATAGACCACCAGGATAAAGATCAGAATAAAACTCAGCGTGCTAAGGCGTGTGTGCATGAGAACAGAGTGTTCTAGTTGCGTTCAAGCCGAAAATCGTCGTACCAGAGAGTGCCGGCGATAGGGCATTCCTCACCGCAGCCGGGTCGGAGCGTCCGAATATTGATGCCCGAGCAGTCGCCCGGGACCGTGAAGTCCAGGATCACTTCCCGCCAATCGGCCGTTCCGCTGCCAAACGGCTCCGAGGCCACGACGGGCTTATTGTCATTTGCACTAACGACCGCAACGAGGGGCATTCCGGCACTCCTCAGATTCTCGGTCCTAACCCAGAAACTGAGCCGATACCGCGCACCGGAGTCAACGGCAACAGTCTGAGTCAGGTTATAGAAGTCGGGCTTCACACTATTCCTAAACGTAATACGCATACTGCGATTTCCGTCCCGTTTAACCTTGCCGTCACCGCTGACCTCGACCTTAGGATCGCCTCTGACAACTTGCCAGCCAAACCGCGATTCGCCACCGCTGCTGAGCCCTTTTTCAAACGAGCCATCTGTGACCGTCTCAAACTGAGCGTCCGGATCGAGTCCGGCTTGCCGGGCAAAGGCAAGCGCCTCCCTAAAATGCCGCTGTAGATATAGGCCTTGGGCCATTGCCTTAAGAATGTCCGGATTCGCGGCCTTTTCGGACTCACTGAGCGTCTCCCAGTTCTTGAGCGCCTCAGCGGCATGGCCGCGGGCGGCAAAAAAGTACGCAAGTCGGGATCGGGCCTCCGGATCCGTACCTGCAAACTCCTCAAGCCGGCCGATATCGCGACCGAAGTATTCCCACACAAGAGAAAATGCCTGATCTCGATACGAATCATCTCCATTAGCAGCAAGATTGAGTTCGGCCATGGCCTCGTCGGGTCGATCTCGACGAAGCAGGAAGTTCGCAAAGCTCCAGTGGACAAACGCATATGTCGGAGCAAGTTCGACGGCCTGTCGAAACTGCAATTCCGCAGCCTGGTATTGCTCATCGTTCTCCAATGCCCGGCCGAGTTCTATTCGCCACCGATAATCAAACGGTGCCCGGCGCACCGCCTCCTCCAGACCGACGATCGAACCTGTCGCCGCGCTCTTAAGCCAATAAGCGATCGGATCTGACGGCGAGAGGGAAATCGCAGCGTCCGCGGCAGCACGTGCAGTCGGATCATTCGGGTCGGTCATGAGCGCGATGGTGTTACCTAACTGCATCGCCATACCAACGATCGCTACGAAACCGGCGAGTAACGTGCCGATCGCTACAAGGATTCGGGCACGATTTCCGATCCGTCGTAGTGTGAGATCACTGATCATGCAAAAAAAACTCAGCAATGCTGGTAGCGACGTGAGAGATCATCTTTTCTCTCAATTCCGGGAAGATGGGCAGAGCTAACGTCTCATTTGCCGCCCTTTCTGCCTCGGGCAGATCACCTGCACGATAGCCGAGATAGGCGAAACACGCCTGAAGGTGAAGCGGGACCGGATAATAGACGTCGGTACCGATACCCCTTACGGTCAAATGCTCGCGTAGACTGTCGCGATCTCCGGGAACGCGGATTACAAACTGGTTATAGATATGCCTTGAATTCGGCCGCTCATACGGAAGAATAACTTGCTCCGCCAAGCCTAGGTCCGTAAAGTGCCTTTTGTAGGCCTCTGCATTCTCACGTCTCCTCGCGGACCACGCGTCGAGATGGGGCAACTTCACCCGCAGGACTGCGCCCTGAAAGCCATCGAGGCGCGAATTGAGTCCCACGTACTTGTGATAATACTTCTCCTCCGCTCCATGGACGCGAAGAGCTCGCAGCTTAGCAGCCAACCGATCATCGTCCGTCGTCAGAAAACCTCCATCACCCATTCCACCAAGGTTCTTCGACGGATAAAAACTGAAGCACCCGATGTCGCCAAATGATCCCGCACGGCGTCCGCCCTCCTCAGCCCCGATCGCCTGTGCCGCGTCTTCAACGATCGCTACCTCGTACCCGGCTGCGATCCCGACAAGAGCCTCCATATCTGCGCACTGGCCATAGAGATGAACGGGCTCGATCGCCTTGGTGCGTGGCGAGATCTTCGCTTCAAGCTGTGAAATATCAATGTTATATGTGTCGGCTTCGATATCGACAAAGACCGGCGTCGCTCCAAGCCTGGTTACCGAGCTGACTGTCGCAAAAAAGCTATACGGTGTCGTAATGACCTCATCACCAGGTCCGACATCGAGGGCCATCAACGCCAAGAGGATCGCATCGCTCCCGGAAGCGCAACCGATCGCGTGCTTCACGCCACAGTAAGTCGCCAATTCGTCCTCGAGTGCGGCAACCTCCGGACCGAGAATAAACCCGTTCGTATCGAGAACGCGGGCAAGCGCGGCCTCGATCTCAGGCCGCAAGGCAGCATTCTGCTCGCTCAGGTCAAGTAAAGGGACGTTCATGCAGGCCGCAAAAAGAAGTACAATCTACAATTTACAATGTACTCCACCGATTGAACAATGGCCCTCGACAGAAAGAAACAAGCCACAGAGGTGGTACGCCGGTTACGAAGCGAGTATCCGGACGCACATTGTGCACTGGATCACGCTTCGCCATTTGAACTGCTCATCGCGACCATTCTATCTGCCCAATGCACCGATGCGCGTGTGAATATCGTAACGGCCGATCTTTTTCGCAAGTATCAAGGTCCGGCCGACTATCTAACGGTCCCACAGACCGAACTCGAACGCGACATACACTCAACGGGCTTTTTCCGAAATAAGGCAAAGAACATCAGGGCGGCGTGCCGACGGATCATCGAGGTGTATGGGGGCAAGGTGCCGCAGACGATGGAAGACCTGCTAACCCTCGCCGGCGTTGCCAGAAAGACCGCTAATGTCGTGTTGGGAAACGCGTTTGGGGTCACTTCCGGAGTTGTAGTTGACACTCATGTTGCTCGACTTTCCCAGCTATTGGAGCTAACGCCTAACAAGACGCCGGAAAGGATCGAGAATGACCTAAAGGAACTCCTGCCAAAAAAAGTCTGGATCCTGTTCCCACACTGGATGATCAGCCACGGTCGAAAGGTCTGCATCGCCCGCCGGCCAAAGTGCGGCCTATGCGTATTGGCCGATATCTGCCCCTCGGCGACCTAGCCGCCTTCCGATTCAGATTCACTTGATGCTCCAGGTCCGCCGCCTATGGACGCGACGTAGGGCTTGTGGCGGGGCTCGGCGAAGGCCGTGGCAGGCCGTCTGCGCCCGGCACCGACGGCATCTCGCCCGCCTTGAATCTCGGCAGCAGTTCGTCCCGCATCGCCAGTGTGTAAACGGCGCTCGCGACGATGACCGCTGATTTCTTAACGTCGTCCTCGATGATCCGCTCGTAGGTATCGAGATTTGTATGCCACGTGTGCGAACCATACTCTATCGGGTCCTGCATCACGCCGATACCCGGCAATCCGCCATTATTGAACGATGTATGATCTGTCCCGCCGAGGCCGCGATTCTTTGTCGAGACAACGCCAAAAAATCCATACTCCTCAAATCCGTTCAATGCATCACGCAAGATCGTCGCGGCCTCTGGTGGGCCAAAAACCGTCATGCCGCGGGCCCGTCCCGTGCCGCTGTCGATATTAAAGTAGCCGCCGAATTTGCCGTAATCCGGACCCGGCGCTTCAGCTGAGCCGAAATGCCGCTTGACGTATGCCTGCGAGCCAAGCAAGCCCTGCTCCTCACCACCCCAGAGAGCAACCCGAACGGTACGCCTCGGCTTTACGCCAATGGCCTTAAGGATGCGTGCGGCCTCAAGCATGATAGCTGAGCCGATTGCATTGTCCGTCGCTCCGGTCGCCGAATGCCACGAATCAAGATGGCCACCTAGCATGATGACCTCATCCTTCTTGTCCGTGCCCGCGATCTCACCGATCGTGTTGTAACTGGTTACGCCATCAGGCACGAGCCGATTCCTGATATCAAACTCCAGCCGGACAGTCTGTTTAGTCGCCAGCAGTCGCGTAACGCGACCGAAATCCTCGTTACGCATCACCACGGTCGGCGGGGCTTTCGTGATGTCGAACGTCCGGTTATTGAACGCCCGTATCTGGCCGTGTTCGCGTCCGGCGTCGTTCACTCGCAGGGACGCTCCGTTCTCGATCAGGAATGAGTCCAGCGCGGCATCGATCTCACGACCTGACAAGGCATTCGGTCTAGGTGCTACACGCGTGGGTCCACCGGGAGGGCCGAAGAACGCACCACCACAATCCTGCGGCGTCTTTGTCGGATCCATTCTGCATTTTGCGACATCGTCGGCGATCCGCTTCGACGGCGGGTCGATCGTCACGGGAATGACCGCGGGTTTGCCAACGAATACGACCTTTCCCGCGACCGCACCTTTCATTGAATCAAGGTACGCCGTCAGCTCGTCACTCGTCGGATTCTGCATCACCTTTGGGTCCTCTGCCGCCGAAAACTGCGGAACAACCAGGTTCACAGCCTCGGCAACGACGACTCCTTTTGTTGAGGGCGTCCACGCCAAAACTTCAAACGTCAATGTGTCCTGAACCGGCTTCTGCATTAGGCCAACCGCTCGCTCGTTGACCCAGCCGGGATGGCCGAATTCCCATGGCTCAAGTTCAGCCTTATCGAAACCCCACGAGAGCATCTCGCGGGCGGCCCATTTCGCCGCATTCACATGATTCGGACTGCCCGTAAGGCGCGGCCCATAGACGTCAGT
>CAZMQR010000121.1:0-7259 GCA_964568325.1 uncultured Chloracidobacterium sp.
TTTTCTTCTCGTTCCGCACCGAAAAGATCGTCGAACGCCTGCCGAGCCTCGATTCGCTTGACAGCCTGATGTATAAGACCGCTTGCCTCGCTTTCGCGGGCCTCGCGATGCTCCTGATCACCGGCGCGATCTGGGCGAATGAAAGCTGGGGCCGTCCATGGGGCTTCGATTCAAAGGAAACCGGCGCCCTCGTCGCCTGGCTAACCTACGCCGCATTCCTGCACACCCGAATAGCCCGCGGCTGGAAAGGCCGCAGTTCTGCCTACTTCGCCATCATCGGCTTTCTGCTGGTGATATTTACTTACCTTGGGGTGAGCTATCTGCTAAAGGGATTGCACAGTTACGCGTAGCTCGGAACTGAGCTATTGCATTGTTACTTTGGCAACGTCCAGAATCGGATAACGCGTGACGGAGCCGTCCTTGCCGACGACGGTCAGGACGCCTTTGTCAAAGCCGAAGCGCTGGACCTCGGTCATTGGCCGCCAGACTGTGGTGCCATCTTTGAGGTCGATTACGAGGCGGACGTTAGCGAGCGGATCTGGCGGCTCGGCCGTCGGTGTCTTTGTCGGTGGTTTCGTTTTTGCGATTTTGCCGCTCTTTGGCGCAGGCGCCTCGGCCTTCTCGACCGGAGCTTTGGGTTTCTTTTTCGACGACGTCGCTTTGGCAGTCGTTTCGGTTGGCGGTGGTTTGATATTCTCCGTAACGACTACGATCGGCGCTTTTGCCGGAGGTTCTTCCTTTTTCGTAGATGGCTCGATTTTCGCCGTCTTGCCCGCTGCTGACGGAGGGGATTCTGCCTTTTTGGCGCGAGGTTCGGGCTTAGATCCCGCGGCCTTTCCCGTGGGCGACTGGCCGCCCGCTGACGCAGGCGGTTCTGACTTCGCGACCGGTTCCGGCTTGGGTGGTGCAGGCTTTGGGATGACGGCGACGATGGTTCCGACGGAGTTTACCTTAACGCCTGGTTCGTTCGGGTCCTGGCGGGCCAGAGACGGGCCTTCGTCAGCGGCCCTTTCGGTCGAGGCGATAAAGCTGCCGCCGAGCTTGATCCGAAAGGTCGCCGGATCATCGTTTGGCGTCCGGCCCTCGATCCTCAAGATCAGCTTTTCCGGCTTTCTAAGATAGATCAGGCGGCCGGTCTCGCTTTCCGACGAGTCAGCAAAGACGACCATCTTCGTCATCGGCCGCAGGCCGTCCGCAATGAAAACATCTACGTCGCCCGCGAAGTTCTTCGTCACCAGATTGATAAAGATGTCACCCTGGCCGCCGTCGAATGTGTAGTAATACGACGTAACGCGCGAATCGCCGATATCGCGCGCGGCGATGACGCCCGTGATCTCGTTGATGACGACCGGTGTCGGGAAGTTTACATCTCGCGATTGGGCTGCGGCTGAAAGACAGACAGTGACGATCAAAAAGGCCGCGAGGGCAACAAGGCTGGTACCGCTTCGATTCACTTACGCAATGACCTTCCTAAGGTGGACGAGCCGCGAGGTCTCATGATATCCGAGGCTGAGATGCGCCCTGAGGCTGACTTCGTTGTCGATCTCGGCATCTGAGGCCATCTCTGTCGATCCGTGTGCCCGCGCCCATTCCTCGGCGTAAGCGACCAATTGTCGCCCGACACCTGAATGGCGGTAAGGCTCCTCGACATACCATCCCTCGAGATAGCCGACATTCTCTGTCTCGCAATCCTCAACATGCGAACGAATGCTCGCCTCGAGAAAGCCTGCGAGCCGCCCGCCGCCGATATCGGCCACCGCAACGAACTGGGTCTCCGCATGTTCGATGATATCGAACATCTCTTCCTTATGGTCGTCCTCGGTCGATTCGTCCCAGAGCAGCTGTCTGAGCCTGAGCCACTCTCCGAGGTCGCCCTCCTCGAGCGGCCTGATCATGACATCGCTTATCGCCATTATCGTCAGATAATAACAGGGATGCGGCCGCAGAACAACACATTCAATAGAACAAAAGGCCAGACACGCGTCCGGCCTTTCAGCTTCGAGCATTGTGATCGGGCCTAGCCGGCCTTGGCCCCAACAGCCTTGTCCTGAAGGAGTTCAAGGGCTTTCTTGAGCTGCAGGTCCTCAACTGCTCTTGGCGCCTGTTTCGGCTGTGGTGTTGCCTGCGGCTGCGGTTCGCGTTCATTCTGCTCGTCGATCATGGTCTCGACAGCGATCGGTTCGGGTGTATCAGGGCGTTTGACCTCGACAGACGGTTTGACGCCGGTCGTGGCGCGATCATCACCGAGAAACGGCGTTCCGCCGGGCGACGCCCACTTGGCAACGGTCAGGTAAAGCCCATCACCGCCACGCAGCGTAAACAGCTTCTGTTCGGTGCCCGCACCAAAACTCTTTTCGCCAACGACCTCACCGCGCTTTCGTTCGAGCACCGCTGAGGCGACGGCCTCGGCCGCACCGGCCGTACTGCTATCGATCAACACCACGAGAGAGCCGTCAAAGACTGCCTTTGCCGGATCAGCCGTGTAGCCGTTCAGGACCTTGCTGTCGCGGCCGATAACTTTGGCGAGTTCGCCCTCGCGAATGAAGAGATTCGCTACCGCGACGCCCTCGGTCAACTTCCCTGCCGCCACGCCGCGAAGGTCCAGAATGATCTTCTGGACGCCCTGCTTGGTCAGACCGGCCACCTGGGCGCGAATATCGTCCGCCTCACCGTCCTCGAGGCTGTAGGCCTTTACGACGCCAACTTTGCCGGCCTCGGTCCGGGCGTCAGCAGACGGGACCTTATAAGCCCCGCGCTCGACCTTGATCGTCTGCGGCTTTTCACGAGTGCGCAGCACGCGCAGGCTGACGTTGCTACCGGCGTCACCATTCACGAGCAGCCGGGCGTCGTAGAGCGAAATGTCGCGCGTCGCCTTGCCGTCGATATACTCAATTACGTCGCCGGCCTTGATACCGGCCTTGTCCGCCGGCCCGCCCTTGATCACCGAAATAACGTAAAGATAACCGCTGATCTGAGAGAATTCGGCCCCGATGCCGACCTTGTTCGACAACGAGCCGTTCTGGAATGTCTTCACCTGCTCCGCGGTGAGAAACGACGAATACGGATCGAGGCCGCCGGCCAGGCCGCGTAGAGCTCCAAGGCGAACCTTCTCCATATCCGGTTCGTCGACATAATCATTCTTGATATGGCTGAGGACAGACTCAACGATCCTAAGTTGGGCGTTTGGATCGTTGACCGTCTGCTGGGCCGATGTCGTGAGCATGCTGCCGACGAAAGGCAGTCCGCCGACGACCGCATACACGGCTATAAGGCCGGAAATGGCAAGGACCCAGAGTTTACCGCGAAATGACATAAAAAACCTCGTATGATACTACTGACCGTGGATACTACGAACGGCAACGTCCGTTTGTTTTGCCGTCGGCAGAAACTAGATTATCGCGTAGCGACACGATCGGGTGCAAGAAAAAGAAATAGCTAATCACGCGGACGTTGCAGATGTTTCTCGGCTCCCGGCGACGGGGCGCATTATCGCCATCGACCCTGGAACAAAACGGTGCGGCATGGCGGTTTGCGATGAGCTTCGCATTACAGCTCGGCCGCTGGAGACGATCCAACGAACCAACTGGAAAAAACTACTCTCAAATATCAAAGATTCGGTCGCGGAGTTTGATGCAATCGCAGTAGTCGTTGGTTTGCCGCTCGCATCGGACGGCGGCGAAACCGTTATATCAGCCGAGGCTCGCGACATCGCCCGCAAACTGGATCTCTCGCTCGACGTGCCGGTATTCCTCCAGGACGAGCGCGTAACCACCTACGAGGCCCGCCGCCGGATCTGGGCGCGCGGCGAGACGGCGAATGCCGTGGATAGCGAGGCTGCCTCGGTCATACTCGGGGATTTCCTCGATAGAATGAAGTCCTAGTCCTTTGGCCTGAGCGTCACGAGGCCGACACGCGCCTTCTCGACGGCCGCCGCCGAAAACGGAAAGATCGCAGGCGAACCGGTGCGCCACGCGTCAAACTGGTCCTTAAAATACGCCGATGTCGGATCGCCACTCTCACCCAGAGGGATCACAAATCGCGTCGCGTCCCAATTACCCGGACTTGTGATGTGCCGCATCGATACGCTGGAACCTACGTTCGGTGTCTGCCCGCTGCCATCGATCGGCAGCGACGGAGCCGCGAACTGCAGCCCGATGAGCGGAACCTGAGCCAGCGGATGACGAAATCGTGACTGCCACACGCGTCCCCAGATCCACTTGGACGGGTCGGGGCCAAATCGTTTTGCATCCGAAAGGTTCGCACGCACAGTCGCATCGCATGACCTGAACAGGGCACCATAGCTGTCCACACCCAACGGCAGCCATCGACGCAGGTTCTCGCGGACGGCGCGATCAAGGATACGCTCCCGAATCAGGTACGCAGGAGCGGGGCTATTCTCCGCGGCGATCCTGTCGGCAGCACACAAACGGATCTCATTCGCCAATAATGCGCCTCGCGAGTCGGCCGTCATCCGTCCGTCCCAGGCCTTGAGCACCGCAAGCGTCTCGGCCGAAGCCGCATTTTGCAGTACGATCGCCTTAGCGAGATTATTTAACGGAATATTCAGAGTGTCATGCTGCACATCGCGAACGAGGTCGAACGTCGCCTTCTTCGTCGCCGATGAAAGCTCGTCGAAGATCCGTCGGGCCCGCCACGGCGAGGCGGCATCGCGCGACATCTGAGTGTATTTGTAGGAAGTGCCTACAATGCGTTGGTTCGCCGTAACGATAAGGCCGCTTGACGGATTGTAGAGGTGCGGCAGTTCCTCAAACGGGATCGAGCCCACCCAATCACCGTCGGTCGTTGCACCGTCATACGGGAGCGCTCCGTCCCCTTTGCGGCGTATTGGGATCTTACTCGCCGCATACCAGCCAATATTGCCTTTCGTGTCCGCATAAACGAAATTCTGCGCGGACCCGCCATAGGTCCTCAGGCCCGCAACAAAGTCATTCCAGCTCTTCGCTCTGTTGGCACGGAAGAACGCCTCAAACTCGTTCGTATGAGGATCGAACGCCGTCCATCTCAATGCGTATCGCTTGCCGCCCTCGTCGAGGATGATCGGGCCGTTGCGCGTCTCTGTTACCGGATAGGCGATCGATTCTGTCTCGGGAGACATCAGATTCTTGCGGACCTTGATAGTCTCATTTCTGACGACAGACGCTTCCCACCCCGTGGGCGTCTTGTACTTTCCAGTCGCATCGAAGGTCTCAACATACAGATCCTGCACGTCGGGGCCTACATTCGTTGCTCCCCACGCGATGTGCTCGTTGTGGCCGAGGACAACTCCGGGCACGCCCGGCAGCGTCACGCCCGCAACCCGCATCGTCGGAGTCGATAGGTGAATGAGATACCAAATGCCCGGCGCAGACGGTGTGAGGTGCGGATCATTTGCCAGGATGGGTCTGCCGTCTGCCGTCCGCTTGCCCGAGATCACCCAGTTATTGCTTGCGGCTAGTTCCTCAGCGTAGAGGCCGACCATTTCCAGCGAACGGCGTCGAACTTTCCCATAGTCGCCGGCCATCGCGATCAACCCAGCTGAAATATCGGCCGTCGAGCGGGCCGCGCGGGCACGCGTCGCGGGTGCGTCCTTTCCAAACAGAACGACGTCATACGGCGTCACGGGATCCGTCAGATCGGCCAGCTTCTCGGGCGGTAGGTTCTGAACCGACGCCCGCAAGAGGTCGTTGCTCCATGTCGAACTCAGCGAGTCGGACAGTATCTTGCCGATCACGATCGTATCAGCCGGCGTCCACTCGCGCGGCGCGTATTGGAGCAAGCGGAATTCGACCGGCATTGTATCCGGCGTGAGGCCCGCGATATACGCATTAACTCCTGCCGAGTAGCTCTCGAGCGCGGCGATCATGTCGGGTGCGAGGAATTTTAGATTCTCCTCAGCTATTTTGGCAAAATTGAACCTGCGCCACCGCTTATCTTCTTCAAGCGTGAGCCTTCCGAACAGCTCCGCCGTCTCGCCGCGGCCGACACGACGCATCAGGTCCATCTGCCAAAGACGGTCGCCCGCCATCACATAGCCCTGCGCGAAATACAAATCGGCGTCGGTCTTGGCCTCGATGTATGGGATCGACCTCGCGTCGCGAGCTACAGTTACAGCGGCTGAAAGGCCGCCAACAGTGACCACCGTCTGGGAAAACACCGTCCCCGCAAACACGCCAATGACCGTTAGTAGCACCGTAAAGATTCGGTTCATAGTAAGCAAAACTTTGGTTCTCTAATGACGATACGTTAAACTCGTTGAAAGTTCTAGCTAACAATCGGAGGAGTCTATGAGATCGTTCCTGTTTTGTTCGTCGATGGCCGCAGCCCTTGTATTATCGATCGCCTGCAGCGGCCCAACGCCGGCACCGAACGCTGCTAAGTCGCCGGTAAATGCTGCTTCCGCCCCGTCGCCGCAGCCTTCCGTCGCCGACGGCAAGGAGCTCTTTGCCATGCACTGCATGATCTGCCACAAGGAAACAGGCAAGGGCGGCAAGGTGACCGTCAAGGGCAAGAACCTGAATCCCGAAGATCTCACAAATGCCAAAATGAAAGGCAAGACCGACGAACAGCTCGCAAAATACATCACTGACGGAGTGCCTGATGAGGGAATGCCAGCCTTTATCGACGAGCTTACCGAGGCCCAGATCAAGCTGGTCGTCGGCCACGTCCGCTCGCTGCAGGCAAAATAGACACGCCTTGCAAACACCGGTTTGACCAAATAGAATCAAACCGAGCGTGCACCCTTAGCTCAGTTGAATAGAGCGTCTGACTTCGGATCAGAAGGTCGCAGGTTTGAGTCCTGCAGGGTGTACCATTCACTTCGCTCCGATCTGAGATCTCATCGCCAATCACGGACAAGTCTTAACGCGGCATCAATGTGAGGCTTCATATACTCATCCCTTTCTACAAAAGGTATGCGCGTGCGTACAGCATCATAGATAGGCAGCGTGCCGCGACCGAGTGATCTGTCTTTTCCGATCTGTTTCTTGCGAAAGTCGATCCCTTGTGCCGCGCACAGTAGTTCGATAGCGAGGATGTGTTCGAGATTACTGGCGACCTGCCGTAGTTTTAATGCACCGGTGGCGCCCATGGAAACGTGGTCTTCGACGTTGGCCGATGAAGGGATCGTATCGACGCTCGCCGGATGAGCGAGCACCTTGTTCTCCGTACAGAGGGCGGCGGCAGTGTATTGCAAGATCATAAATCCGGAGTTTAGCCCGCCGTGTTCGGTCAGAAATGCAGGCAGCACATGCGAGTTCGAT
>CAZMQR010000122.1:0-7210 GCA_964568325.1 uncultured Chloracidobacterium sp.
GGGTGGGGATGGACTTCGATGATCAGCCCGTCAGAGCCGGCGGCGACTGCGGCCCGGGCCATTGGGGCTACGAGATAATTGTGGCCGGTGCCGTGAGACGGATCGACGATGATCGGCAGGTGCGACACGCGCTTGACCGCCGGAACGATCGAAAGGTCAAGCGTATTTCGGGCGTGGCCGGCAAAGGTACGCACCCCTCGTTCACAGAGAACGACCTTTTCATTGCCCTCGGCCATTATGTATTCGGCCGCGAGCAGCAGTTCGTCAAGGGTCGCTGCAAGGCCGCGTTTGAGCAGAACGGGCTTGCCTGCGCGGCCGGCGTATTTTAGCAGCGAGAAATTCTGCATATTTCGAGCTCCGATCTGGATACAGTCGCCGTATTCGGCAACGGCATCAACGCCCTGCTCGTCCATTGCTTCGGTGATAATGTTCAGGCCGAACTGATCGCGGACCTCGGCGAGCATTTTGAGGCCGTCGGTACCAAGCCCCTGAAACGCATATGGCGACGTGCGTGGCTTGAAGGCACCGCCGCGGAAGAACTTCGCTCCGCTTGCCGCTACGATCTCGGCGGTCGCTAATACCTGTTCACGGTTCTCGAGGGCGCACGGCCCGGCGATGATCGCCAAATCGCCGCCGCCGATCGATGAGTTGCCGATGGGAACCGCCGACGCATCGCGGCCGTTCTTGACGGTGAGCCTGTAAGGTTGTGTGATCCTGATGACGTCGGCGACGCCGTCGATATTCTCAAATGCGCCCGGATCGATCGACCCCTTGTTGCCGGCCACGCCGATCGACATCTGGCGTCGTCCGGGAACGATATGGGCTTCAAAGCCGAGCGATTCAACTGCTCGCAGGACGTTTTCTATTTGCTCGGCCGTAGTATCGGGCCTCATCACGATGAGCATAAATTACCTATACCGCCAATCTTAGCAAACTTACAAACATAATTGCTGATGCGGCGAAATTCAAACTGTCACATCCGTCCCGGGACTTCGATACCGAGTGTTGCGAGTGCGGCTGTAAGAGCCCGACGCGTCATGTCGGCGACGACCACCAGGACCGCCCGCTTCACGTCGTCGGTCTCGGCGATGATCTTATGATTGTGATAAAAGAGGTTAAAGGCCTTTGCGAGGTTGAACGTATATTTCGCGAGGATCGCGGGTTCGTTGGCATTTGCAGCCTGCTCGACGGTCTCAGCGAGCCTCGCTGCGGTAACCGCCATCGACCATATCTCGCTGCCCGACTCCGACTCCAGTATTTCCGTCACGGCCGCGATGTCCGTCAGGCGAGAACGGCATTCGTCGATCGTTTCACCCTTTTCCTGAAGTTTTCGGAAGATCGAATTTGCCCGAACCGCTGAATACTGACAAAAGCAGCCGGTCTCGCCGTCAAACGAAAGAGCTTCCTTAAAATCGAAGACGATCACGGTGGTGCGCGTGAACTTGAGTAAGAAATACCGCAACGCTCCGACCGCGATCTGGTGAGCGATATGATCCTTTTCTTCTACCGAGGCGTCCGGATGCCGTGCCTCGACCTCGACGAGAGCATTGGCTTCGAGACGGTCGATCAGGTCGTCGGCTTTTACGCCAAGGCCTTTGCGGCCGGACATTTCGATGAATGAGCGATCGCGGTCTTCTGCACTCAACACGAAGCCAAGTTCTTCAGCCGCGGCAGGTGAGAGGGCGACCATCTCGTAAGCGAGATGCACGCTTGCCTCTTCGCCTCTTTCCGGCGAGATAGCAGCGACGCCTTTCTTGACGACTTCCTGCGGATACGATTGCCGCGTGTCGATAACATTGTAGATCGTCTCGCCGCCGCCGAAGTGCGTGTGCCGGTGATCGTCCGGGTCGGGCGTCGTGATCCAGATCTCTTTGCCGTCGCCGTATGTGTGAAACAAACGGTAGTTAAAATCGAGGCCGAGGATTCCGAGCTTCCACATCTGGTAGGCGATGTCCTTGCCCGTATAGGTGACCGTGCCGTTAGAGCGGACGAGTATCTTGTCGGCCGCGTGATCGTCGCTGCCCTCGTGCGATTCCCATGGCATCACCCAACAGCCGGCATGAGCGCCTTCATCGACATAGTGAATGACACCGAGGTCCTTCATCTGCTCGAACGCTCTGTCCCAAAAATGCAGATGCAGTATCTCGCTCTCGCGCGGAAGCAGGTCGTAACGGATCGACAGGCGTTCCATTGTCGCCGTGATGCATTCGACATTACGAGTTGCGACGTAATCGGCGAGTTGTGCGGTCGGATTATTGCCTTCTTCGATCAGGTGGAGAACCTCGCCGCGTTTCTCCTTGAGCGCTTCATCAGCCTGATATTGCTGCCCAACTTTTGCGTAAAGGTCCCAGCAGTAATAGTCGAAAGATGTGCCCTTGGCTCTAAGCTCGGCATCGAGAGCTTTGATCGAATCAAGGTCGCGGCCCTCAAGGTGAATAAATCCGACAACGACATCGGCGACCTGAACGCCGGTGTTATCAATATAGTTCTGAACCTCGACTTGTTTGCCGGTAGCCGTAAGGATGCGCTGAAATGTATCACCCAAAACTGAATTTCGGACGTGCCCGATGTGAGCGGCTTTGTTTGGATTGACCGAGGTGTGTTCGACGCAGACCTTCGCACCAGCGGTTCCGGCATGCGGCAGCGGCTCGGCAGATACATTGTCTGCGAGAAAAGCTGCGCGGTTCAGGAACACATTCAGATATCCTGGCCCGGCGATCTCGACGCGGGCGACCGTATCGAGTTCTTCAAGCGAGTTTTTTAAGGTTTCCGCGATCGCCCGCGGATTTTGCTTTTCGCCGGTCTGCTGCTTGATCAGCTTTGCGAGTTCGAATGCGACGGGGAACGCAGCGTCGCCCATCTCGGTCTTGGGCGGGACCTCGATCGGGATGTCTGTCAGCTCGACATTGAATTCGCGCGCCGCGGCCTCGGTGACCGTCGTTCGCAAAATTGTTTGTATCTCAGATAAATTCACCTCTATCTTCTGCTCCAAAAGCAAAAACCAGAGTATATCGCGACGGCGGGCGGTTTGTGTAGGAAGGGAAGTTAGAAGCTGGGGCTTAGTGTCTCATCAATATGGCTTTGCACGAGCCGCAGGTTGTCGCCCGACAGGTCGAGGAACTGCACGCCAAACCCGTCACCGTGCTGCATGTTGCGGACGATCGCCGAACAGGTCGCAAGGCTCGCACTCCGTGGCATCTTGAACCGCAGATTGACGACGTCGCCGACCGAATACACCTGACGGCTCTGAACGAATGCACCGCCGACGCTGAGATCGCGAAGGAATTCGTCCGTTCGCGTAAAGATCCCGTCCTGGCCGATCCACAGCTCAGTCCGCAGGCTGACGCGCGGGTGTTTTCTGAGTTTCTCGGACATAGCGGCGGTCGGTGTGGGGCCTGCCCTCGATAATAAACCGAAAATGTCGCCCGTGTTTCAGTTTTCTTTGATAAACGCTAAAATCAGTCATTTACCGATGGCAAGGAAAGCAACGAGAAAACTCGACCGCAAAAAGATCGAAGCAGGCGTCCGCCTGATGCTCGAGGGCATTGGCGAAGATCCGGAGCGTGCAGGGCTCAAGCGAACGCCGGAGCGCGTCGCGGATTTTTACGCGGAGTTGACCGAGGGAATGTGGATCGATGCCTCATCTCACATCGTGCCATTGCCCGGCGACAGCCACGACGAGATGGTGCTGGTCAAAGACATCTCGATCGCGTCCGTCTGTGAACATCATCTGGCTCCGTTCGTGGGCAAGTGCCACATCGCGTACATCCCAAAGAACGGCCGCATCATCGGTCTCTCAAAGCTCGCGCGGATCGCTGAGGTCTTCTCGCGCAGGTTGCAGGTCCAGGAGCGCCTGACGCAGGAGATCGCTCAGACCTTATTCAAGAAACTTGCCCCGGTCGGCGTCATGGTCGTGATCGAGGCAGAGCACACATGTATGACATTGCGGGGCGTAAAGAAGCCGGGAGCCATCACGATCACTTCCGCGGTGCTTGGCGGATTTAGAAAGGATCCCAGAACACGAGCCGAAGCAATGGCACTGATCAAGGGCTAGATATGAAGAAGATCCTCACACTGTTTTTGTTACTCTCGTTCGCCTCGATGGGCCTTCTTGGCCAAGACTGGACATCGAAGTTTAGCCCCGAGAAAATGCGTCAACGCGTCATTCGTTTGTCGGCGGATGATCTTGAAGGGCGCGGGCCGGGCACGGCCGGCGGCAAGCGTGCCGCACAGTACATTGCCGATCAGATGAAGGCCGGCGGCGTGAGGCCGGGGAACGGCAAGAGCTATTTCCAGAACGTCAAGCTCGTCGGCGTTAAGGCTGATCCGGCGACACAGTTGCGGGTCAATATCACGAAAGGGCCGACGAATAGATACTTCAAATTCGGTGACGATTTTGTCGCTACGACCAGCGCTCAAGCGGCAGATGTCAGTGTCAGTTCTGAGGTGATCTTCGTCGGATACGGTATCGACGCGCCGCTCTATAACTGGAACGACTACAAAGGCGATGCCGACCAATACAAGGGCAAGGTGCTGATGATCCTGGTCAATGATCCACCTGCGACCGTCGGGGAACCGAACCTCTTCGGCGGCAAAGCACTGACGTACTACGGCCGCTGGACATATAAATATGAAGAGGCTGCCCGTCGCGGTGCGGCCGGCGTGATCCTCGTGCACACTACCGAATCGGCTGGCTACGGCTGGAATGTCATTCAGAGCTCAAATGGCAATTGGCGTTATGAGATAGCGCGGGCAAAGGGCGACAAGACGCCGTTTCTGCCGATCAAGGCATGGATGACCAACGATGCCGCAAAAGACCTGGCCGAGGTCGGCCATCACGACCTTGACGAGCTGAGGAAACAGGCTCAGACACATGATTTCAAGCCGGTCAACCTCGGCGTGACCGCGAACCTTAACCTCAGGAGCGAATTGCAGAACTTTGATTCGCCAAATGTCGTCGGCATTGTCGACGGCAGCGATCCGAAACTATCGAAAGAATTCGTCGTCATCACCGGCCACTGGGACCATCTCGGCATCGGCTCGCCTGACGCCCGCGGCGACAAGATCTTTAACGGTGCTTACGACAACGCTTCAGGCGTATCGGCGATCCTTGGAATAGCCGATATTCTTGCCAAAATGCCGAGGAATAAGCGTCCCAAACGCTCGTTTCTGTTCCTTTTCCCAACGGCCGAAGAACAAGGGCTCCTCGGGGCCGAATATTACTCGCACCATCCGCTCGTGCCACTCGCTAAGACGGCCGCGAACGTCAATATCGACGGCGTCAATTTCTTTGGGAAGACCGAGGATTTCTCGGCTCTTGGCAATGAGCGCTCTAAGCTAATGGGCATTCATATCCAGACGGTTGCGGCGGAACGCGGCATGACGCTTCAGGGTGATATGCGCCCGGAACAGGGCTTTTTCTTCCGTTCAGACCACTTTCCGTTCGCAAAGGTTGGCGTGCCTGCGATCTCCCTGCGGCACGGTTCCAATTTCACGCCCGCCCTAACGGGCGACGCACTGGCGTTTTATCGTGATTACACTGCGAAGTACTATCATCAGCCGTCCGATGAATACAGGCCCTGGTGGAATATCGACGCGATGATCCAAAACGCCGAACTCGGGCTCGCGTTCGCAGTAAAGATCGCGAACGAACGTAGATTGCCGCGATACGACGACTCGGACGAGTTCGCGGCGGCGGATAAGAAAAGATTTGCTCGATAGCTTAGCTAATCTGATTGTGTGGCTTAGCTAACCTATGTCATAATTGAGGCCGAGGTGTTTGCCATGACCAAAGTCAACATTCACAAAGCGAAATCGCAATTGAGTAAACTGATCGAACTTGCAAAGAACGGCGAAGAGGTTGTAATTGCAAAGAACGGGAAGGATGAAGTCCGGCTTGTCGCGATCGAAGCAAAAAAGAAGGATTGGTGGGGAATGGACGAGGGAAAGGGTTGGATCGCCGATGATTTCGATGAATGGCCGCCTGATATATGGGAAGCCATGACCGATCCTAAGATCTTTCCTGACGAAGACGGCGACCCCGAATGAAGATTCTTGTAGATACGCACGTCTTTATTTGGATGTTCATCGAGCCTCGTCGTTTTTCGGATAAGGCCAGGTTATTTTTGGAAGATATCCAATCAAATGATTTCTTTTTCTCAGATGTGAGTGCCTGGGAAGCATCTATCAAGTACGGCCTTGGCAAAATGAATCTTCCTGAAAAACCTGAGATCTTCTTTCCGGACAGAGTCAGACAGGCTGAATATAGGCATCTTCGAATCGATTTGAGGCATGTGACGCGTGTTCACTACCTGCCGCAGGTTCATGGTGATCCCTTTGACCGCCTGCTTATTTCCCAGGCGATTGTCGAGGATATGATCATTCTGACTAATGACTCAGTGATCAAACGCTACAAGCCAGATACATTGACGGTTAGTGATATTTCCTGATGCCTGAGACCTTCTACATCACAACCCCGATCTATTACGCCAACAGCTTGCCGCATCTCGGGCATCTGTATACGACCGTTGTGGCCGACGTGCTTCAAAGGCATAAGCGGCAGCGCGGGTTTGAGACGTATTTCCTCACCGGAACGGACGAGCACGGCATAAACATCCAGCGCGCCGCCGAGCGTGAGGGCCGGACGCCGCAGCAACAGGTCGATCACATTTCGGGCGAATTGAAGCGAATGTTCGCGGATTTTCGCCTCGATGGCGAACACGGCGGTTATGACGTGTTCATGCGGACTACCGAGACGTTCCATTACGCCGGTGCGCAGCATCTTTGGCGTGAGATCGCCAAAAGCAAGACGCCGAAGGGGAACGACGCGATCTATAAGGGCTTTTACGAGGGCTGGTTCTGTGCGCCGTGCGCTGCATTCAAGACCGAGGACGAATATTCGACGCCTGAGGGCTCTGATATCCCTAATTGCCTGATCCACGAGCGTCCGCTGGACAAAATAGCTGAAGAAAGCTGGTTTTTCCGGCTTTCGGACTATGCCGAATGGCTGATCGACGTGATCGAAAACACGGATGGGCTAATTCGGCCTGAAGCGCGAAAAAACGAGGTTTTGTCGTTTATTCGCAGAGGTTTACAGGATCTTTCGATCAGCCGGCTCAAAACGTCCGTTTCGTGGGGCATTCCGGTGCCCGATGATGAAGATCACGTGATGTACGTCTGGCTCGACGCGCTCTCAAACTACATAACCGCA
>CAZMQR010000123.1:0-7197 GCA_964568325.1 uncultured Chloracidobacterium sp.
TCGTTGACCGTAAAAAGGACATGATCCTTCGCGGCGGCTACAATGTCTATCCGCGTGAGCTTGAGGAGGTCATCATCACGCATCCGGCCGTCTCATTGTGCGCCGTGATCGGCGTCAGGGACGAGCGGCTCGGCGAGGAGGTCAAGGCTTTTGTCGTATTGAAAGAAGGTGCCGAACTGTCAGACGCGGCCTTCATCGACTGGTGCAAGACAAAGTTCGCCGCAAACAAATATCCTCGATACGTTGAGTTTCGCGACAGCCTGCCTATCGGCGGAACGGGCAAGATATTCAAGCGGGCATTGAAGGAAGAGGCCGCAGCGAAAAGCTCGGGATAAAACGCATCCTTTTGCTTTTCGGCCGCGAATTGCGTGAAACTTATCGCAGGATGTTTTACGCGAAGCTGACCATTCTTATCATATTCGTCGGAGCCATTGCCGCTGCTTGTCCCGGTTCCAGTCCCGTTCGGGTCTCGATCAAGGAAAACAAACGCTATGAAGCGGCACTGTTCCGACAGAACTGCACCATCTGCCACGGCCCCGAGGCTGAAGGCAAAACCTTGGCCGACGGACGCGTCATTCCAAATCTTCGCTCGGGCGAACATAAATACACGACAGCACAGCAGATACACGACCATATCGCCAACGGCGGCAACGGGATGGTGCCGTTCCGTAACATGCTGACCGAACGGGAGATCAATATGCTCGTAGATTTCGTAATGCACGACCTGCGGCGATAAGGGGTTACAATGCCCGTATGAGAGTTTTGATCACCGGTGCGAGCGGCCTTATTGGGACCGCCCTGCGAAAGTCGTTTGCGGAGAGCGGCTGGGAACCGCTTCTTGCCTCCCGAAATGAACCTAAGGCTTCGAATGAGATCCAATGGTCGGTCGAGAACGGTTTTGTTGAGCCGGAGCGGCTCGAGGGCATTGATGCCGTCGTCCATCTTGCAGGCGAGAGCGTCAGCGGCCTGCGATGGACGGACGAAAAGAAACAGGCCATTCGCGACAGCCGTGTTCTGGGAACACGCAGCATCGTCGATGCGCTCTCGAAACTCAAGGAGAGGCCGAAGGTTCTTGTTTCGGCCTCTGCGATAGGCTTTTACGGTGAGCGCGGCGATGAGGAAATGAACGAGTCATCCGCGGCCGGGCATGGCTTCCTTGCCGAGGTGGCAAAGGAGTGGGAAGGCGAGGCAAGGCGGGCCGAGGACGCAGGTATTCGAACCGTGCTGCTGAGAACCGGTATCGTTCTCTCAAAAGACGGCGGAGCCCTCGGCACGATGCTGACTCCATTCAAAATGGGTGTCGGCGGCGTTGTCGGGAGCGGAAAGCAGTGGATGAGTTGGATATCGCTAGACGACCATGTGGCTGCTATCAACTTTGTGATCGAGAATGAGCATATTCGCGGAGCCGTCAACGCGGTCAGCCCCGAGCCGGTCACGAACGAAGAGTTTACCAAGACGATGGGCGAGGCCCTGCATCGTCCGACTTTCATTCCGCTTCCGGAGTTTGCGGTCTCGATGCTGATGGGCGAGATGGGCGATGCACTCCTTTTGACGAGCACAAAGGTCGTCCCTAAGCGGCTGGAGGATGCGGGGTTTGAATTCAAGTATCCCGATCTCAAAGGTGCCCTGGAACATGCTCTGTCAGATTCGCCTTAAGTAAGCGTTTGTGACAGCAAGATCGGGCGGCTCGGCGCGGCATCAGCTGCGAACGGTGCGATCTGCAGATTTAGCGTATATCGGCCGTCCGGGATCTCATTCGACACATAGATCATTTCCGTGATCGTCGCAGACATGCGGCTATCCGTATATATCGATCCTTCCGGAATGTTCCAAAAGGTACGATGATTCCGCAGTCTTCCCTGGTCATTGAGCCTGTCGATCGACGGAAGATCAGTCAATAGATGCGTGAAGCCGCATATAACGATAACGTTCATTGCCTCTTCCGTGAAATAAGCCGGGATGTGGCCGGCGTCATACTTCCGCGTTAGCTTTGAATCGTCATTCGGGAGCGTGCGGACGATCAGAGCGGCGGTGTCGGCGTTATCGGCGGCCACCGCGGAGCGAAGAGCGTCGGCCGTGATCACAAGGTCGCCGTCACCGGCGGCCCTTGGCTCTACGGAAACCACGAGGGCAGACATAATGACATCATGCAGGCATTCTAAGATCGAGATCCGTTCGTCGGTAATATGCCCAACGCATTCAGTGTGCGTGCCGTTGCAATGCGGCACCAGCGTATACTGTTCAAAATTGACACTCGATCCCGTCCGTGTGTCGCCCAATGTTTGAGACACGGCTTCACCAACCCCAAACGCATTCGGCTGCGGGCCATTGAACCGCATTGGGATCGAGAGGTCGGCGATCATTTTGTACTCAGGTTTCATTGCGTGAGCTCCGCTAGGCGCCCTCGGACGTCGTCAAGGTCGAGCGAACTAATATCATCGAGCTCACCGCAGATCTCCATCAGCAGCCGATCCTGAGCGTTTCCCTTGATCTTTGCTATCGAATACGGCAGGTCCTCGCGGAAAGTGACCATCGAGTACTTAGAAAAATAGTCCCGGAATGTTTGTTCCAGTCTCGTTTCCAATTCACGCTTTCGCTGGAAGACCGGATCGGCGACGCGGTCGCGCATCTCATAGAAATTCTCTTCGGCCATGTCCGCGATAGCATCGGTATTGACCTTGCGAAGATCACCGTATTCGTCATAGATCGTCTGCCAATCGGTGCCGTGCCCTGCGATGAGAGAATCAAGGACGCGGACATCTTCAAATGCGCAGTTCATTCCCTGACCGTAAAAGGGAACGACCGCATGGGCCGAATCGCCGAGGAGCAACACCTTGCCCTCGACATTCCACGGCCGGCACTTGATCGTGCCAAGGTTGCCGGTCGGATGGTGAAAAAAGTCCTGAACGAGTGTCGGCATCAGCGGCACGGCATCCGGAAACTCATGGTCAAAGAAATCGCGTACCTTGGTTTCGTTCGCCAGCTTATCGAAAGACGCCTTGGCGTGCGCATGCGCCAGGAATAACGTACACGTAAAACTGCCGTCAAAATTTGGCAGCGCGATCATCATGAACTGGTGCCTCGGCCAGATGTGGAGGGCGTTCTTTTCGAGGCGAAACCCGCCGCCGTCGGCAGGCGGTATGTGCAGCTCTTTGTAGCCGTGTTCGAGCCAATCCTGAGAGAGATCGAACCGCTCGACGCCGCCGTTGAGCATCGCAGTCCTCACGGCCGAACCCGCACCATCGGTCGCAATTACCGTATCGGCTGTTGCGGTAAGGCCATTGGCAAACGATGCTTTGCCCGTCGAGCAATCGACACCGACACATCTGTGGCCGAAGTGAAATCGCACGGCGCTGTATTTCTCCGCCTCATTCATCAGTGCGATATTGAGGCCGGAACGAGAGACGGAATTTATGTATTCGCCCTGACGACCGCTGTATGGCAGGAGTTTGGTCTCGCCTGCAGTCGAATGGATCATGCGGCCGAACATCGGCACGGCCTCGGATAGCATATATTCGTCCATTCCGACCTCACGCAACGCCGCGATGCCTCGATCGGACAATGCGAGGTTGATGGAACGACCGGCGGCAACCTCTTCGCGTCGCATATCGCCACGGGCCTCATACACATCGACCTCGATCCCGCGCTTTGCGAGATAGATCGATAGCAACGAACCGGCCAAGCCGGCACCGATGATCGCGACATGCGACATACTTTAACGCAATTTGAGCATAGCGGACGGCTGATCGCCAAGAGCCGGACGAGTCAGAGCTTTTCGACGCAAACGGCTGTGACCTTGAACTCCGGAGCTTGTGTAAAACGGTCGCGCGTCGGGCCTGTGGCATAGTTGAGGGCGACTGTCGCGTCGTGGAATGACGCAAAGAGTTCGCCGTCGCGGACCTTAGGGCTGATCTCGATCGGGAGTGTTGCATGACCGTATGCGCTGCGGAGCCGAACCATCTCTCCGTTACTGATCGAGAGCCGCTCAGAATCCGATCTTGAGATCATAAGTGTGTCGGTCGGCCGGATCTCGCGATTTGGTGTTCGCATGGTCATAGTCCCCGCACTAAATTGTTCAAGAACGCGTCCCGTCGTCAGTAGGAATGGAAATTCGTCCGAAACGACTTCCTTCGTGGGCCGATATCTGATCCTTCGTAGAGCTGCGGTCTTACCGTTTGAGAAGCTCTCGCTATGCAGCACCGTCGTGCCCGGATGATCGACATCCGGACAGGGCCATTGAAGTCCGGCGTCCTCAATACGATCATATGTAATTCCGTATCCAGGCGGCCAAACTTCGCGGATCTCATTCCAGACATCTTCCGCTGACTCAAAGGCAAAATCCTCCGCAAAGCCCATCGCACGGCCCATATCGCAGACGATGTCGAGGTCCGAACGCGAACTGCCACGTGAAGAGACAGACCTTCGAATGCGTTGGATTCGCCGCTCACCATTCATGAATGTGCCGTCCTTTTCGAATGACGTGGTCGCCGGCAGGAATACGGTTCCGAACCGTTTTGCCGTCTCATTCATGAAGAAGTCCTGAATGATGACGAGGTCCATGTTGGCGAATGCCTTCGCGGTCTCATGCGTGTTGGCGTTTGACATGAGGACATCGTAGCCGATGGTCCAGAGAGCCTTGAGCTTTCCGTCGCGGGCGGCGTCCATCATCTGAAGCTGATTCAAGCCCGGATCCAACGGCACAGGCCGCTGCCACACGCTCTCGAACAGTTCGCGGCCGACCTCCACGGCGACCGATCCGGTAAGGATGCCGGGGTCGCATCCCATGTGAGCAGAACCCTGAACATTATTTTGCCCTCGAAGTGGATTGACGCCCGTACCCGGCTTGCCGATGTTACCGGTGAGCAGTGCCAGATTGACTATCGTCATCACACCTTCGGTTCCCTGCAGGTGCTCCGTCATGCCCAGGCCGTGCAATGCCATCGACGGCTTTTCTGCGGCGTAGATCCGTGCCGCTTTGCGGATCAGTTCGGCATCGACCTGACAGCGGTCGGCGACTGACTCGGGTGAATATTCAGCGACAAAGGCCCTGAATTGCTCAAACTCATCTACTCGTTCGGAAATGAATGCCTCGTCTGCCAGCCCTTCTTCGATGATCGTATGGGCCAGCGCATTGAACATCAGAATGTTAGTTCCGGCCCGGAGCTGAAGGTGGACGGTCGCTATCCGGGCGAGCTCTGTCTTTCGCGGATCTATCACGATGAGGTTAGTTCCGTGCCGAAGGACTGCTTGCTTGATTCGGGCACCGGGAACAGGATGATTCTCGCTGGGGTTCGCCCCGCAGATGATGATCGTCCGAGCTTTTTCAATGTCGTCGAACGAATTGGTCATCGCTCCTGTGCCGATCATCATCTTCATTGCCGCGGCCGTAGGCGTGTGGCACACGCGGGCACAGGAATCCACATTATTGGTGCCCAATACGACGCGTGTAAATTTTTGCGCGAGATAATTCTCTTCGTTGGTGGCCCGGGCCGAGCCTAGAACTGCTACGCATTCCTTGCCATATTCGGCGACCAATCCTTTTAGCTTGTCGGCAGTAAAAGCTATCGCTTCATCCCACGGCACGGTGCGCCATTCGCCATTCTCACGGATCATTGGCTCCGTAACGCGGTCTTCGGCGTCGATGAACTGATGCGCATAGCGGCCCTTGACGCATAGGTGGCCGTAGTTTACCGGGGCATCAAGTACCGGGCGGATCTGAACGACTTGGTCGTCGCGCGTGCCGACATTCATCTCGCAGCCCGTGCCGCAGTATGGGCAGGTCGTTTTGGTCCATTCGGTCGGAAAACCGCTTGCGATCACAGACTTGTCCTCTATGGCACCCGACGGACAGGCATCCGCACAGGCTCCGCACGAGACACACGTACTGTCACCGAATGATCCGAAAGAGTCGGGGACGATCTGCGAATCTTCACCTCGGCCAACCACATGCCAAACGAACTGTCCCTGGACGTCGGCACATATCCTTACGCATGCATAACAATTGACGCAGCGCGACATATCAACTGCGATGTATGTTTGGGAATCGTCAGGTTGACCGACTCCATCGGAGCAAAAATCTTCCGTTGCCAGGCCGTATGCCTTGGCGAGTTTATGAAAGGGTTTCTCAGGATACGCGGCGAAGGATGCGGCCGGGTAATCACGCGCGAGCATTCTGAGGTTCCATCTGCGGGCGGTCTCGACCGATTCACTGTGGGTATCGACCTCCATGCCATCGGCAAGGAGTGTGGTGCACGAAACAACGGGATTTGTGCGGCCCTTGACGTCGACGAGGCACATCCGGCAGGCTCCGACCGGTGCAAGCCGCTCATCGTTACACAGCGTCGGTATCTCAATGTCAAGCTCACGGGCGGCGGTGAGCACGCTCGTTCCGTCGGCAAACTCGCTTTCGATACCGTTGATCTTTGCCCGGATCATGATTGTGTATCTTGACGTTCAGGTCTTCCTTCGCCTAGGTTAGCGCGGATCGCAAGACCTGTGAAAATCGATGGACGTCCGCAAACGAATTATACAGCGGCACCGGAGCCATGCGAATAACGTCCGGCTCTCGCCAGTCGGCATAGACACCCTTTTGTGTCAGCCTTTCATGAAGCGTTCGGTCGCCGCCGGTGACGCGAATCGATAGCTGGCAGCCACGCTGGCGAGCATCAGAAGGCGTCACTACTGAGATGCGATCGTCGCCGATCTCCAGGACAAGCGATTCGAGATAGCCAGTGAGGTTCCTCGATTTTTCAACGAGGGCCGGCATACCGGCCGCTGAAAAGATCTCGAGCGATGCCCGCAGAACTGCCATCTGCAGTATCGGTGGATTTGAAAGCTGCCACCCCTCGGCTCCTCTCAGTACATGAAAATCGGGCCCCATCTGGAACCTTGTCGCCTTGTCGTGGCCCCACCAGCCCGCAAAACGTGGTATTTCAGCACGATCGGCGTGCCGCTCATGGACGAATACGCCCGCTACCGCGCCGGGGCCGGCGTTCAGGTACTTGTAACAGCACCATGCCGCAAAATCCACGTCCCAGTCGTGCATTTTTAGCTCGATGTTGCCCGCGGCGTGGGCGAGATCAAATCCGACCGTCGCTCCGATGCGATGCCCGGCGGCAGTAAGTTCTCGCATTTCGAACGCCTGGCCTGTGTAATAATTCACACCGCCGAACATCACCGTCGCCGGCCGCTCGCGCT
>CAZMQR010000124.1:0-7110 GCA_964568325.1 uncultured Chloracidobacterium sp.
CGGTAATGAACGGTGCCTGCAAGCCCCGCGCATCCACCGTGTAGATCACCACAGAGGACCGCGTGGCGAGGTCAACCAGCTTTCGCAGCAGGTCAAAGACGCGATCGGTCCCGCGATCCTTGTCCATAGACAGCCTGAGGCCGTCTGTGATGAGGACGACAGATTTGCGGCCGGGCAGTTCCTTCATCCCGCGCACCACATAGTTGACGGCGCCTAGCGTCCCGCTGGCAAAAATGGATTCGCGAAAATCATTCACCTCCTGCTCAAGATGACCGTCGGATTCGGCTTCGTCCGGAGAGTCGCTCGTCTCGTCGGCCGGCGCCTTGAGCGACGCGTCGATGGGATTGAATACGCCTATTCGCGCACTGCCGCTCATGTTAAAGCGTATTTTCTCAGCGGCTTTGAGCAATTGACGCTTGTCGGTCGTAAACTGCTGCAGGGCACCGATGCCCGTGCCCGTGCGAATGATCGCCACGAGGTCGCCGTCCTGCATCTGCTCGTTCACGAATTTTTTCACGGCGTGCTGCACTCTGTTGGCACTCCCGAATGAGAGCGTAAGATCGTCAACGACGAGGGCTACCGTTCGCCTCACATTCTCGGGCCGCACAGGCTGCGGCGGCAGGATCGGTCCGGCGGGCTTGCCTTTGGTTGACGGAGCATTTCGGATCGTCCGCTGGCCGCTCTCGACGAATGAAAAGGCCGTTACGTCCTGACGCTTGCCGTTTTCATAGACCTCGATCTCATCGGGCCTGAGATCCCTGACAGGGTTGCCCTTCTTGTCGGTGACAGTTACGTCTATCTGGATCAGATTGGTCGAGATCTTTACGACATCCTCAGGCGGCGGCGTAGCCGTGGGAGCCGCATCCTGCGCCGCGGCCGATAGAACGCAAAACAAGAGCATCGCGGTACTGAATAGGAGCTTCTTCATAGAAACATCGGCCGACGAGCTTAGGATGTTTGTTATCATTATACGGTTTGAGAATGTTTAGAAGCATTTGGCCGGACAGAATCGCTGCGGCCGCCCGCATCAAAACCCCAATAAGAATGCTATGATCCAGTTCCTCGCAAAGCCCGCATTATCGACATTTCTTGTAATGGCCGCCTTCTCGATCGGCTGCCGTGCTCAGACCGAGGAGCAGGCCCTGGCGAGCCTTCGGGCGATGACCAGCAGCGGAAAGCTGCCGTCCGAGGCCGCCGTGGCGGCGATCGAATCGCGGTTCGCGAATAAACGCACCGGCGCACTCGCACGCCTGCTGCGCGCGCGTATCAGGCTTGAGAGCGGTGACGCCGAGGGCGCAGCCGCGATGCTCGATTCTGACATTTTCAAGAAGCGGACGAAGCTCGCCGACCACGCGCTGTGGCTTCGCGGCAAGGCATTGAGCCAGGCCGGCAAGCACGCTGAGGTGATGGCCGTGCTGGGCGAGCTGGTCAAACAGCACGGCGATTCTGTCCGCCTGCGCGATGCGAAACTGCTGTGGGCGACGTCGGCGATCGCCGCCGGGCGTGCCGTCGAAGCGCCGCCGATGTTGGTCGATCTAAGCGAAAAGAATGATGCCGACGCGCTGCTTATAACGGCCAAGGCATACGAGGCTCAGGGCTCGCAGGCCGAGGCCGTTCGGTACTATCGCAGGACATACTTTTTCGCCGCCGATTCGGCCGCGGCCAAAGAAGCCGAGGCAAAGCTGACGTCGCTCCCCCAACCGCTGATTCCGCAGACGGCGGACGAAATGCAGGCGCGGGCCGAGCGTTTCTTTGAAACACAGAAATGGGAGATGGCACACGCGACGTATCTTGCGTTATCTGACCAGTTTCCAACCTCGATCACGCCTCAGACGCGCGTTCGGCGGATAATCGTAACGTCGAATCTGAAGAAAATGGCCGAGGCCCAGAGCGCATTCGATTCGCTTCCTGAGTCTGCGGCGAAAGAACGTGAAGAGGGCTATTACCAACTCGCGCTCGGCTATGCAAGGGCCCGAATGTGGCCGGATGCGCGACGGGTGGCGAATGAGATGCGCCAGAAATTTCCGCATGGGACGCTTGTCCCTCGCATGCTGATCGACGCCGGCCTGGCCGCACGCGACGCCAACAGCCGCGCGGACGAGGGCTATTTCCTCAATCTCGCGCATACCGAATACCCAAACGCCATTGAGGTTGCGCAGGCACAATTTGAGGCGGCGTGGTTTCGGCATGAGCAGGGCAGTTTTGCCGAATCCTCACAGATGTTTATCGACCATCTTGCCCGCTACGTTGATAAAGACAACACGAACCGCGGCAAGGCCGGTTACTGGGCCGCTCGAGATTCGGAGCGGGCCGATAAATTCCAAGAGGCATGCGCTCTTTACGACGGCGTGATCTATCGCTATTCAGCAAACTGGTGGGGTTATCTCGCCGCCCAGCGCATGGCGGTGATGCGTTCGCAGCGGCGGTGTGCCTCGACATACGCGCCAAACCCAACCGTCGCCAAGGCCGTAGCGAACCTCAAGATCGTAACGGTCGCCGCCGAGACCGCCCGAAAGAGGGAACTTGACCGTGCCGACAAAAGCGATGAGCTCTCGATCGTCGGCCTTTTTGACTGGGCTATAGACGAACTGAACGAGGCCAAAAAGACGGCGGGCAACAGCCCTTCGATCAATATGGCGCTTGCACGGCATTACCGGTGGAAGGGCGACAACGTCAAGGCTTTCCTCGCACTCAGGGCCAGTTATCCGGACTATGCGCAGATGTTCCCCGAAGAGATGGGCCGCGAGGAATGGGAGATCTTTTACCCGCTCATCAACTGGGCCGAGGTCAAGTATTGGGCCGCCCAGCGCGGCCTCGACGCCTATCAGGTCGCCGGCCTTATCCGACAGGAATCGGTATTCGATCCGCGCGCCAAATCGCCGGCTAATGCGTACGGCCTGATGCAATTGCTGGTGCCGACGGCGAATTCCGTCGCAAAAAGGTACATCTCAAAAACATCATCAGTAACGGCGACCGATCTGTATCATCCGCCGCTCAATATCGAGCTCGGCACCGCATATCTCAAGGATCAATTCGCCAAATTCGGCCGCATCGAATACGTCGCCGTCGCCTACAACGCGGGCCCAGGCCGCGTCGCACCCTGGCGTGCCAGCCTGCCCGCCGAGATCGACGAATTCGTCGAGGCCATCCCCTTCAAAGAAACAAAAATCTACGTCCAGGGCGTGGTCCGCAACACCGCCCAATACCGCCGCCTCTACGACGAAAACGGCAACTTCAAGCCCAACGTCGGCTCAAAACCCCTGAGGTCCGAGATCGACACCGAACCGCGCGATCAATTCGTTGCGGCGAATCCTGAAATAATGGTTCAAGATTCTGCATCTGGAGGTGAATGATATGAGTAATAGTGATGACATCGAGACCGACATCGTTGGTATCGACTTCCCTCGGTGGATGGCCGAGGAACTGGAAAAAAAGGCAGCCAAATTTGGCGTCACACCCCAGGAACTAGTTAAGATGTGGATCGCCGAGCGGCTGGAGAAGGCCTAGCGAACCTTTTTCCAGCCCGTGGCGGCGAAATAGTCGCCGCGGTTGCCGGTGGGCATGGCGAGGGTGATGGCGTATTTGCCGGGCTTGAATTTAAGCGAATCGACAACGAAATCGGCGCTCGCGTATTCGTTCATCTCCGGGAAATTAAATGTCAGGTTCATCGTCTTGCCGCCGACCGTCACGCCCAGCGTCACGGGCTCGGTGAAGTTGCAGAATTGCGACGTGGTCAGGCCCGCGAGGGTTCCATTCAGCGGTTTAACAGCGTCGGGCAAAGCGATCGCGCCTGAGCGCGCCCATTCCTTTGGGCCGACCTTCCACCGTGCTGAGGCCCCGGACGCCCCGCCGGTAAATACCACCTTAGGGCTCGCAGCATCAATCGGGTTTCCCTTCTTGTTACGGACCAAATAGGTCACATAGCTTCCGGGGCAGGTCTGGGCAAAGGCCGCACCAGCCAGAAACAGAGCTATCGTTACCGCAAATACGAGCTTAGGGACCCTTTTCATCTTAACCTCCTACAAATTCTTCAAAATAAACTCCGTCATCATCGTGTACCAGTGTTTTACCTGCGCGGGGTTGGTTAGGCCGTGGCGGGCTGTGGGGTAGTACATCATCTCAAACTGTTTATCGGCCTTTTGCAGTTCGTATGCGAGCTGCGTCATGTTTTGCATGTGGACGTTGTCATCGATCTGGCCGTGGATGAGCAGCAGCTTGCCCGAGAGGTTTTTGGCGGCCTTTACGACCGAGGTTTTCTCATAACCTTCGCGGTTGTTTTGGGGCGTCGCCATGTAGCGTTCTGTATAGATGCTGTCGTAGAGATGCCAGTCCGAGACGGTGCCGCCGGCGATGCCGACCTTGAACGAGGTGCTGTGCGTAAGCGCATAGCTCGTCATAAATCCGCCATAGCTCCAGCCGTGCAGTCCGATGCGGCCGCCGTCAACGTAGGGAAGCGCCTTCAGATACGAGAGGCCGTCTTCGATGTCGCGAAGTTCCAATTCGCCCAGGCGTTTGTAAACCGGCCACACGGATTCCTCGCCCTTGCCGCTTGACGAGCGGTTGTCGCAGACCCAGACGATGTAACCCTTTTGCGCGAGCATCTGAAACCAGAGCATCCGATTGCCGCCCCAGCGGTTGTAGACCGACGGCGCGTGCGGGCCGCCGTATGTGTATTGGAAGACGGGGTACTTCATCGCCGGGTCAAAGTTCGGCGGCTTGATCATCATCGCTTCCATCTCAAAGCCATCACGCGTCATGACCTTTAGGAATTCGGGTTTGCTGAGCTTGTATCGCCCGAGCGCGTCCGTCTTGTTCTCGTTGATCACGCGCACGAGCGTGCCGTCAGCGCGAAAGAGCCGCGTCTGCGTCGGCGTCATCGCATCCGAGAAGCTTTCGACAAATAGCGAATGGTCCTTGTTGAACGACGCCGAATGCCAGCCGTCGCCCTTTGTCAGGCGCTCAGGCTCGCCGCCGTTCAGACTGACGCGATAGACGTTGTCGTTGATCTGGCCGTCCTTATTCGCCGAGAAGTATGCCCAGCCATTCTTTTCATCGACGCCGAGCAGGTTGCGGACCTCCCACTTTCCATTGGTCAACTGGCGGACAAGCTGCCCCGCATTGTCGTAAAGATACAGGTGCTTGAATCCGTTGCGTGCCGATTGCCAAACGGCCGTCTGGCCGTCGCCGACAAATTCGGGATCGTCATACACCTCGACCCAGGCGGGCGTTGTCTCGTTCAGCACCTTGGCGGATTTGCCGTTGAGCCCGGCCGAGTTGAGGTCGAGCGTTGTCTGCTCGCGGTTGAGGGCCTGGAACATCACATTCTTGCTGTCCGGAGCCCAGGCGACGCGTGCTATCAGCAGGTCATCGGGTTTGTAACCGGTGAGATCGACCCATTTCACGCTGTCGCCAAGCCTCTGCAGCGATGGCGGCAGGCGTTCGCCGAGCCGCGGGATGCGGCCGGCATTGGGCACCAAAGCGGTCTTGCCGACATCGGCGATGCCGAGCTTTACCGTCGGATTCGGGTCGCCGGCCTGCGGATAGAATGTCGTCTCGACGTTCTGGTCATTCGGAATGTCATTGGGCAGGATGAATTTGGGCACCTTGTCCTCGTCCAGCCTGAGAAACGCGATATACTTCGAATCCGGCGACCACCAATAGCCTCGCTTCTGCCCGCGGCCGTAGAGCTCCTCTTCGTAGATCCAGTCGAGATAGCCGTTATAGATCGCCTTGTCGCCCTCGCGGCCGTCGCGTGTGAGTTGCTTTTCGTTTGCCTTTGCGACATCGACGACAAACAGATTGTTGCCGCGCACAAAGCTCACCCAGCGTCCGTCAGGGCTGAATTCGGGCTCGAGCTCTTCGCCGCGCGTATTCGTCAGCCGCCTTAGCTCGCCCGCTGCCACGTCGAAATACCACAGATCGTCCGAATGGCTCAGCACGATGCCGCTCTCGGTCTCGTTGAATTGCAGTCCGGGCGAATTGGCGAGACCATTGGCCTGGTCCTGCTTTACGCCGATACGCAGCAACTCGGCCGCCAGCCGGTCGCTGTTGAAGTATGGCGCCGCATTCCCCGTGATCGCGTCAACGCGCATCAGCTTGCCGCCGACGATCTGCTTGAACGACTTGCCGTCCGGTGCCCACTGCACAAACACCGGCGTTCCCCCGAACCGCACCCGCCGGGCCGAGTCGGTCGAGAAAATATCGTCAATATTCAGCAGCCGATCCTGGGCAAAGGCGACCGATGAAAGTGCAATCAAAACGAGTGAAAACGAGCGAATTAGTTTAATCATGATATTTCGATTAGTCATTTGGAACTTCGTCAAACTTGATCAGAAAACTCTCGATAGTGCGCGAGTCGTAACGCACTCCGGCAGCCTGCGCCTTCGCAACGAGCGGCGCGATCTCGTCAATGAGGCCTAATTTCTTTGCTCGGCCTAGTAGGCCAAGCGATCCGATCAACCGCAAGCCCTCGCGGGCGGCATACGTTCGGCCCTTCCGTTCGTCTAGGCAAACCATTGAAATGCCTCGTTCGATAGCGAGTTGGATCACAGCGGCCTCGCCTGAGTCGAGGTTTTCAAAGAGATGTTCGCGCTCTGGAGATGTCAAGGACACGACCTCAACGGATCCTGGAAAATCTGTCGCAAGCAGGTCAGCCGGACCGTTGGCCAATTCCGCCCTAACCTCCTGCGGCGTTAGAAATATGTAAGGTAACGCGTCAATCAACCAAAGGGCCTCGATTCGGGCAAGTGTGATCAGCGGCCCTGAATTGATTACGACCGCCTCAACCATTCAACGCAAAATCAATATCAGCCTGAATATCCTCAGGCCGCAAATTGCTCATAGGAACGCCAACTTTGTGCAGGCTGACGAGAAAATCAACGCGTCCAAGCCCCGCCATCGTCGCGGCCTCGCCTGACGATAGGCGCCCCAACTCGTAAAGTTTCGCGGCGAGCAGAAAACGAGCCTCGTCCGGGAATTCATCACGCGAAATGCCGAGTCGCCTTAGCAGGTCATCGGTGTATTCGATGGTTAGCACATTTTGAGCCATGACGAGAAAATTCTATCACGCCTTTGGATGCGCTTTATCATACACCTCGATCATTTTCTCCA
>CAZMQR010000125.1:0-7106 GCA_964568325.1 uncultured Chloracidobacterium sp.
GAATTTGTCCATTGCGATCACGCCGCCGTCGCCGCCGAGTTTCTTGACCTTGGCCAAAACCGTGTCAGCCGAGCCCTGGACGGTCATCGCACGATACTCCATCAGTGCCGAGATATCTCGGGCAACGCCCACACGAATGAAATATTCGCCCCAGCCGGTCGCCGAAACACCGCAAGTGTCATTATTTGCATAAGTTCCGGCCCCGATGATCGGCGCATCACCCACGCGGCCATACCGCTTATTGGTCATCCCGCCCGTCGAGGTTCCGGCGGCGATATTGCCCTTTCTATCCAGCGCGACGGCACCAACCGTGCCGTATTTCGAGTCTGGAGGCGTAAGGCTTGATTCTGGAGCAGGAGCACCCTTTTTCACATTTTCACTTTTTCCCTTTTCCCCCTTCAGGATCGTCTGCAGTTGGTCCCATCGCTCCTGCGTCCAAAAGTATTTCTCTTCGACGAGTTCGATCTTCTGTTCGGCCGCAAACTTCTCTGCCCCGTCACCGACCATCATCACGTGCGGCGACTTTTCCATAACGGCCCTTGCGAGCGTGATCGGATTCTTGACCTTGTGCAGCCCGGCAACAGAACCTGCGGCAAGCATCTTGCCGTCCATTATCGAGGCATCAAGCTCATTCTTGCCGTCGTTCGTAAACACAGCGCCCTTGCCCGCATTAAAAAGCGGTGAATCTTCCAGGATCCGAATCGCGATCTCGACCGCATCAAGGCTCGACTTGCCGTCCTCGAGCGCCTTGTAACCGGCCAGAACAGCCTCCTCGAGCTTGGCCCTGTAAGCCGCTTCTTTCTCCGGCGAAAGCG
The DNA here is from genome assembly GCA_964568325.1 of uncultured Chloracidobacterium sp. Taxonomy (GTDB): domain Bacteria; phylum Acidobacteriota; class Blastocatellia; order Pyrinomonadales; family Pyrinomonadaceae; genus OLB17. Next base: position 816 of record CAZMQR010000125.1, read on the forward strand.
ATCCTCTCTTTATCACGCCCGCCCCGCCGTGGATGATAAACCCGATCCGCGGATTCTGCGGCGCCTGCAACTGCTTGATCTCCGGATGCGACCCTTTCTGCCCAAGCGCCGACCAGACGAGTATCAGGGTCAAAACCAGAACTGCTGTTCTTCTCATTTTTGTGCCTTTCGCGTGTTTCGCGGTTACGTCTTCAAATAGTCCCGCACCATCTTCATATCTTCCCAGACCTCTCGCTTCTTGTGCGGGTCGCGAAGCAGATAGGCCGGATGGAACGTCGGCATCACCTTGACGCCGTTCAGGTCGTGAAAATGCCCACGCATCTTTGAGATCGGCGTCTTTGTCTCAAGTAAGGTCTGTGCTGCGTGTGCTCCCAAAACGACGATCACCTTGGGCCGAACGACGGCTATCTCTCTCAGCAGAAAGGGCTTGCACACCACGGCCTCCTCAGGCGCCGGCGTCCGATTCCCCGGCGGGCGGCAGCGATTGATATTGCCGATAAAAACGTCCTTTCGCGGTATCTGCAGGCCTTTTTCGATAATGTCGGTGAGCAGTTGCCCCGCCTTGCCGACAAACGGCTCGCCCTGGATGTCCTCATCCGCCCCCGGAGCCTCGCCCACGAACATCAGGTCCGCGTTAAAATTCCCGACACTGTTAACAACCTGCTTCCGCCCAAAGGTATGCAGCGGACACCTGTTGCAATCCGGCCCGATCTCAGCCCTGATCTGCTCGATCGTTTCGGTCGGTTGCGGCAGCGTCGGCGCAGCCTCAAACAATGCCGCCCCTTGTCTTCCGTCTCCTGTCTCCTGTGTCCCGTCTCCGTCGCCCGGGTTGTATTTATCAAAGAAACTCGCACCTTTTCGCTTTGATAAAGACGGCAATTCCGCCAACCTCGACCCCGCCGGCCGCTCAGACTCTTTTGAAATTTCAGACCTTAAATTTGAAATTTCAGGACCGCTAGCCACCTGGAATATTGCCCTAGACGTATTTGTCAGCGACGACCGCAAACCTTCAATTCTGAATTCCCGACTCTCAATTCGTGCATCCAGCGCTTCCACCCCAAGCTCCTGCAGGTAAAGCACTTGCTCGCGAATGTCGGCGATAAGCTCAGTGATCTCGGTGCTCTCTGTGGCCATTACTTCTTCCGCAGCTTCAAAACAGTGTCAAAGATAACGTCCGCCAATTCCCTTTTCGTCATCAACGGCAAAGCCTGCTCATCCGCTGCCGTAATGATCGTCGCGATATTCGTATCGACATTGAATCCCGCGCCCTGCTGCGTGATGTCATTGGCAACTACCATATCGAGGCCCTTCTTCGCCATCTTGGAGCGCGCGTATTCGACAACATTATTCGTCTCAGCCGCAAAGCCCACTACCAATAACCCGTCATGGCGATTCTTAGAGACATCCGCCAGAATGTCAGGCGTTTTCTTCAATTCCAGCGTCATCATGTCTCGGCCGTCCTTCTTTATCTTGGCATCGGCCGCACTTGCCGGTGCATAGTCCGCCACCGCCGCCGCACCGACGAAAACTGTCGCAGTCGGCAGTTGCCGCATTACTGCCTCATGCATTTCCCCAGCGGAAACGGCTCGAATGACGTTAACGCCGCTCGGCGGAGCCACCTTTGTCTCGCCCGCCACAACCGTCACCTCGGCCCCTCTGGCCGCCGCGGCCTCGGCAACCGCAAATCCCATCTTGCCCGACGAATGGTTTGAGATAAACCTCACCGGATCGATCGCCTCCCGTGTGCCGCCGACGGTGATCAGCAGCCGTTCACTTGCCAAGTCCGCATTTTGAATTTTGAATTTTGAATTTTGAATTTCAAGCAGACGCAGGGCTTGCTCAACAATATTCTCAACATCCTCCAGCTTTCCCGTCCCGACCGTTTTGCATGCCAGCTCGCCCGCGACCGGTTCGACAAAGTGCACGCCGTCGGTACGCAATTGCGCGACATTCCGCTGCGTTGCGGGCTGTTCCCACATCGTGGTGTTCATCGCCGGAGCGATCATCACGGGGCAGGTGCATGCCAGATACGTCGAGGACAAAAAGTCATCGGCCACGCCGTTAGCAAACTTGCCGATGATGTTCGCCGTCGCCGGCACGATCAGCAGCAGGTCGATCTCCTGCGAAAAATTGATGTGCGCGATCGGGTCGGGATTTTCGGAGTCGTAATCGTCCACGATCACATGCCGGTCGGTGAGGGCGCGAAACGTCAGTGGCTGAACAAACTCCGTCGCGTGCCGCGTCATCGCGACAGTCACATCACAGCCCGCTTTCTGCAACGCGCGCATCACCTCGACAGCCTTATAAGCCGCGATCCCACCTGTAACGCCTAGCCCTACGCGAAATGCCATCAGAACATTTTCCCACGAAATGCACAAAAATCACTAAAAGATCTGCTCGAATGCGTGGCGCGGTGTTGCTGTCGAGGTTGCGTTTTCGCTATTCTGTCTTCAACGTCCTCCGGACGTTTTTTTTCCCAAACATGACATTCGCCAAGCTAACCGTCATATTTTCAACAATTTGCCTTTTCGCCACCGCCGCTCTTGCACATAATGGCTCGACAACAAGCCAGGACCAGGCCGCCCAGGCCGAGGCCGGCTTGCGGGCGATCGCCGACGACGAGTGGAACACAAAAGCCTACACCGAACTGAGAGTGCTCCTCCTGGGAATGAAACGGGCCCGCGACAAGGGCACCGCCGGGATCCCCGACCCTGCACCGTACTGGGAACGGCTCATAAACGCGTACCCCAACAACGTATGTGCTCAGGGGCACTACGGATATTGGAAGCCATTCAAGAACGCTGACGCATTCCGCAAACAGATCGAACCGATCCTCCTCGCTCATCGCGAGCCTCGCGGTAATTCGTGCGCCGCTGACCAAGCCGGGAACCTGGCGAAGGCTTTTTCGGACGAGGGCGACTATACATCCGCGAAGCTGTTTTACGAAAAGCAAAAGACCTTTGCCCCGAAAGACGCATTCGTCGATGGTTACATCAAGGAGATGGCCGAAAAGGCACATTCCAAGTTGATGGACGATGCTGTCGAATTGGCGTCAAATCTCAGCGTCGGCACACGCCGGATAGTGATGGAAAACGGCGATGTGTATGTCGGCGAGGTGAACGAAGAGGGCAAGCCCGCGGGTAAGGGCAAGCTCGAAATGCCGAGCGGCAGCGTCTATGAGGGCGGCTTTCTCAAGGGCAAGCCGGCGGGGCGCGGCGTTTACAAGTTCTACAACGGCCGAGTTTATGAGGGTGAGATGTTGAACGGCACGATGCACGGCAAGGGCCGGTTCAATATGATCGACTCGCTCTACACCGGCGATTTCTATCGCGGCCGCATGACCGGGAAAGGGACGCTCGTCTGGCTGACGGGCTCAACCAAAGGGGCAGAATACGAGGGCGAATTCGTGGACGGCAAATTCCACGGCTACGGCAGCTATCTCGACGAAAAAGGCCACACGACGAGGGGCATGTTCCAGAACGGTAAACTGGTCAAACAGTGCTGGGACAACTGCTGAGAAGCATAGTTCCCACGAAATGCACGGAAGGCACAAAAAAGGCTATAAGACGATTCTCTCGTATTCCAGTTTAGGATGGTGGCCGAAATTCACCAGAAGGCAAAGCCGGTACTGAGTCGCGTTGAGATAGTTTAGGGCTTGGGCACGGCAAACATCAGTCAGCTTCGGTAAAGACTTTAGTTCAACAAAGATGGTGCCGTAACACACGAAGTCAGGTTTGAAAAACTGCGTAAGTTTCGTGCCTTTATAGTCGAGTTCAAAGGTAGGCTGAGCAACAAACGGAATACCCTGCAATCCGAATTCTAACGCAAGACACTCCTGATAAACCGCTTCCGTAAAGCCACAACCCTTCGCCTTATACACCTCAAAGCACGCCCCGATGATCTTATAAGATTCCTCTCGGAAAAGTATCTCAACCATTTTTCGTCCTTTTCGTGCCTTTCGTGGGCGATTCTCCTAAACCCCGAACTGCCGCAAGTGATGATCGACGTGTTTGTATTGGGTCTCGCCCCATTGCTTGCCTGACAGCTTGCCAAAGAATTTATGCACTTTGCCATCGGTTCCGGCCTCGCCGAGGCCGTGGAGCTTTGACATCACTTCGATCAGCCGTGCTCGAGTCGCCTCAAAATCAGGTTCGTCCTTGACGATAAAATCCGGCCCTGTCGGTGCGTTCTTTCTAAATTCCTGCTCGCCGAGGAATTCCTTGCGAAACATCCACCCGAGCAGCTTGCCGAGCAGCAACTGCTTCTCGACCTTGTCATTCGTCGCCATCTCCATCGCCCTCGCCGTGTGCTCCATCGCCTGCGAAGCCGACATCTTGCCCCACTCGCGCGCCGCATCCGGGGTCAAACGCCCGAGCCGCTCGACCACTTCCGCATGCGTATCTTTATCGAATAACGTTTTCATAATGGGTGAATTCTACACCATTTTTCTTCTCTCCGACCTCCGCGAAGATCTCGGCGTTCTCTGCGTGGAACAAATGATAAAGCTAGATTCCACGCGGAGGTCGCAGAGACTTCGCAGAGGCCGCTGAGGTGCCCCATGAGGTCAATTGAGACCCACCTTTCCAACCACTCTTTATGGCTCGCTGTGCTCTCCGTGCTCTCTGTGGCAAAATTAGCGAATGCCCGAGACCACTCATTCCGAATCGATCTACAAAGGCCGCGTCTTTGACGTTCGCCTCGATACCATCGTCGAAGACGGCGTCGAATACCAACGCGAGATGGTTGTCCACCGCGGCAGTGCCGTGATCGTCCCGCTATTCGAAGACGGCACCGTCGCCCTTGTCCGGCAATACCGCCATCCGGCCGGAGATTATCTGTTGGAAATTCCCGCAGGCTCGCTCGAGGACGGCGAAGACCCGCTCACCGGCGCGAAGCGCGAATTAGAAGAAGAGATCGGCGTCACCGCCGCCAATCTGGAAAGAATCGCCGAATTCTACGTCTCACCCGGCTTCCTCACCGAAAAGATGTACGTTTTCTTAGCCACAGAGCTCACAGAGACAGGGCAGCAATTGGAAGACGATGAATTGATCGAGATCCAACGAATCCCCCTAACCGAAGCCGCCCACCTGGCCAGCACCGGCCAGATCCAAGACGCTAAAACCATCATCGGCCTCCTCGCCGCCGAGACCGTGTCAGTAGCTCGCTGTCCGTAGCCCGACCGTCAGGAAGGGCGCCGTCACGTTTTGCATCAACAACCGATATCCGCGTCACCGCGTCGGAACGCGGGCACCTTGCCCGCCCATACTCAACACACATTTAAACGCAGATATAGCGGATCGGACGGAAAAAGGCAGATATGAAATTCTAGTTCTTGTCCGTCTCCATCCGCGCGATCCGCCCCTATCCGCGTTCGAAAATGACATTCGCCACGAGCGGGCAAGGGTGCCCGCGTTCCGACGTGTTGCCGCTTCGCACATTACCACTGTCAGATCACGCAAAGGTTCTCTTCGGTCGCGACGGGAACAGCCTCGAGCACGATCGTGCTGTCAAACGTCACCAGCCGGCCGTCGCGGCGGGCGGCTAGGGCTAGGAGGTAGAGGTCGGTTAGTTGGCGGGGACCGAGGATGCGGGATGTGTCGAACATCGCGGAGTCGCGAAGCGATATGTCGTCGGGCCAGAATTCGTGGTCGGACTCTTCTGCAAAGGCTGTCAGGCGGGCGCTCATCCGGGCGGGGGAATGCCGGACCTTAGCTGAGAATCCGGGCAGTGACATTATCCGCACCACGCCGTTCTCTGTCAGCGGGCAACTTGCCCACCCCAGATCCGCGTTTTCGCTAAACCAGGCGTGTGCCCGGTCAGAATGGATATGGTCCACGTCAAAGAGCGCGATAAGCACGTTGACGTCAAGCAGCGCCCGCATACCTACATGTCCTCTTCGTCCATGAGCGACTGGATGTGCTCCATAGTGATGATCTCGCCTCGCGACGGAATTGTCGGCACACCATTCTTCCACACATACTTGTCTCCCGGATTCTCGACCTCTGGGCTGGCGAATGCCTTTCGAAAGATGTTAGAGATCACCTTCCCGGCCGTGGTTCGTTCCTTCGCCGCAAGCTCTTTCGCGGCCTGCAGCACGTCAGCATCTATGTCGAGCGTGGTTCGCATGCATCTGATGCTACTGCATCAACATGTCGATTGTCAATACAGCCCACTACACAGACATACGTTTGCCGCGGTTGATGCCGCCGACACGGTGACGGTTTCGCGTAAATTCAGCACGAGGATGCCGTTTTCGATTGATGGGGTTAGGTCAACGGTTTGCGTTTCCGT
>CAZMQR010000126.1:0-6980 GCA_964568325.1 uncultured Chloracidobacterium sp.
GGCGAGTCGGTTCAGACTCGCCTTCACTATATTTAATAGAGATGGCCGCCGGCTCACGCAGGCGGTTCTGACTAGTAGATCGAGAACGTATATTCGATCTGCTTTGTGACAGTTTGGCCGATGCCGTCACGCTTTGCGGGGTCAAAGTTTATTCGACGTGCCGCTGCGATAGCCTGTTCCGTAAGGCCGTTTGGCAGGCCTTTTACGGTCGAGATGCTGCCGATGCCGCCGCTGCCAAGGAATGTCACGCGGAGGATCACCGTTCCCTGAATGTACGCCTGACGGGCCGAATCCGTATAGCCGGGGCGGGGCTTCGAAAGGATCCTGATGTCCTGCGTGACTCCAACAGGACGCGAAGGAGGCGGTGGAGGCCCGCCGCCACCGGGGCCGAAACCGTCGCCATTTCCATCGCCAAGCCCGCCGCCGCTGCCCGATCCGTCGCCTGAACCTGTGCCTGTCCCACGGCCGCTGCCCTGGCCCGTACCTGTGCCCGTTCCCTGGCCGCCGCCCGTTCCGGGGCCGTTGCTCCAGTTAGAGAAACGTCCGTTCGGGTCACCAAAGCGGTCGTACTTTTGCTCGAATGTCCGATCTCCCTGCGTCGATGCCGGCGGCAGCACAAGCGAGGGATTCTCTAACCTCGGGATCGCCTGAGGCGGTCGAACAGGGTCTTTTGTCTGATTAGCGAGGTCGCCCAGCGTCGTTTCTTCTTCCTCACGGCCACCGCCGCCACCGCCGCCGCCGCTGTCCTTTTGCTGCTGCTGCCTCTCTTCCTCAAGCGCCATCGGGACCGCGTCGACCAGCGACGCAAGATATGTCTCATCGCCGATCGAACCGACGTCGAGGTCCTTGCTGAAGATCCCGTAGACCAAACCGGAGAACAGAGCGACGATCATCAGCGCCGACGCTCCCATCAAGAGGCTGTTACGTGTTCCGGTGTCCCTTTCTTCAATGACCGTCAGATAATACTGTCCCTCGGACTGCGCCCGCGAGTGCTCATCCGAGAGCGAGACCGGCCTGCGATCTATATCGACCGCTGTCGGCTGAGTGAATACCGGCTGCCTCGCGAGCACGGTCTCGACCTCCGGCTCGATCGCTTCCGGCTCGACAGCGTTAAAGGTCTCAGGCGGTGCGGCCTCAACAGTTGGTTCTTCGATCGTCTCGGCGACCGGGGCCTCAAAATGGATGGCTTCGGTTGGCGCGAGGTCTTGCGGCAATTCGACCGTTTCCGCCGCCGGCTCAATAAACGCCGGTGCCGGCGGCTCAGCCGCGACAGATACCGGATTCATCTCAAAGGCCGTCAAGCCCTGACCGCAGTTTGGACAAAAGCCGAATTTCTCGGCGAAACCTTCATCGCACGAACTGCAAAACTTTACGATCTTTCCCATCTCAGCCTCTCGATTCCACGCCCTCCATGGGGCGAGCGACATATGATAAAACGATTATATCGCGTTTATTTCAGAGTTTCAGCCCGATTTTCAACGCGTGCCGAGCGGCCCCTAAACAGGCCCCATTTCTCATTCCTGATAGATGCCCCTTCAGTTTGACGCGATGCCCGCCCGCATTTAATAATTTCCATTGTAAGAACGCCAACGCGCCTCTGGTTTACAACGAGTTTCATGCCTGCGGCAACTAAATCTGCGAACATACTTGCCTCTCACAAAGCTATACGATGAAAAATCGAGAATTATTCGTAAAAGTCGTCTTTATCGCGGTTATCGTGCTCCTGCTGCTCTCACTGGTCGCACCGGTGATATTCTCGCAGACGCCTCGCGAGGAGAAGCTTCTCAACGGCCTCAAGGTGCTGATGTGGCCTGACGCAAAGGCCGATAAGGTCACTGTCCGGATCCGTATTCACGCAGGCTCTGCCTTCGATCCGCAAGGGAAAGAAGGCCTGATGCAGTTGCTGGCTAACAATCTGTTCCCAAATCAGGAGGTTCGCGACTATTTTGCCGAGGACCTCGGCGGCAATCTCGACGTGACCTGCAACTACGACTATATCCAGGTCAATGCATCGGCGAAACCTGAGTTTCTCCTGCAAATGCTCGAAACCGTTGCCGGGGCCGTAGCAACGCCGCCGATCGACCGGCCGACAACGACCACGCTTCGCGACGCTCAGATAGCAAAGGTAAAGGAACTTGAAAAGGGCGTTTCCTATGTTGCCGACCGCGCCGCTGCTAAGCGTCTGCTCGGTGATTTTCCCTACGGCCGGCCGGAGTTGGGCACCGTCGCATCATTGCAGAAGATCGAGTATGCCGACCTGGTCGATGCCCGTGCTCGGTTCCTGACCGCAGACGACGCGACGATGACCGTAAGCGGCAATTTTGACCGAAAATATGCCTATCTCGCCATCCGACGGCTGTTGGGCCTGTGGCAAAAGGCCGACCGAAAGGTCCCGCCGACATTTCGCCAGCCTGATAGCCCGCCGGCCGATGTGCTCACCGTGCCGGCCCCAAATGCCGGCGAATGGGCGATGCGGCTGACGATGCGCGGGCCGGCCCGCGGCGATAAGGACTTCGCGGCATCACTCGTAATGGCCTCAGTCCTCGAATCGCGTCTCGCAACGGCGCTACCGGCTGCGAAGGCCCCTGACATCTGGGTTGTGAGCGAGACGCACCTGTTGCCGGGCCTTTTCCGCATCGGGTTTGGCCCCACAGCGTCCGACAAGCGGGCCGACCTCGCTGATGTCGTCCACAAGGCCCTCGGCCCTCCGGTTACTCAAGCCGAATTTGACACAGCTCTTCCGCGCTTAAGATCGCTATGGTCGCACCGCTCGATCGAGACCTTCTGGCTGGATGCCGACACCTTGCGCATCGTAGATCGTGACGCCTACATAAAGGCATTTCAGACAGTTACGCCGGCCGACGTAAATGCCTTTGCAGAAAAGCTCCGCGAGCGGCCGATGGCGTCGGTCGTTGTTCATACGCCGGTTGCCGTGAATTGATGACGGCCGAACTCTCAGCAAAAGAGGCCGAACACTCGCAAGCGGTAAAGGCGATGTTCTCCGGGATCGCCAGCCGCTACGACCTGCTTAACCACGTTCTCTCGCTCAATATCGATAAACGCTGGCGTCGTCGCGTAAAGCACGAGCTGAAAGACATCTTGAACAGCGCCGACTCGATCGTCCTCGACGTGGCCTGCGGCACGGGCGACCTTTCAGTCGAGCTTCAGAAAGACTCGAATGCGACAGTTATTGGTACGGATTTTTGCCGTCCGATGCTGGCGGTCGCAAAAGAGAAGAACGGCACGACAGACTTATCCATCGGCTATGTGGAGGCTGATGCTATGCGGCTGGCCTTTGCCGACGATACCTTCGACGCGGTCACCATCGCATTCGGGCTGCGGAATCTGCCCAACTTCGAGAATGGCCTCGTCGAATTGCGACGCGTGCTAAAGCCCGGCGGCAGGCTCGTCGTCCTGGAATGCTCGCACCCGCGGCTGCCGGTATTTCGCCAGGCCTATGAGTTCTATTTCTCGACGGTGCTGCCGCGGATCGGTGGCCTCATCAGCGGCTCACAAAGCGCGTATCGATACCTGCCCCAGAGCGTCTCAAAGTTCCCCGATCAGCGCTCGCTCGTCGAGTTGATCGAGAAAGCGGGCTTCGTGCGAGTGTCCTATCAAGATCTCTCCGGAGGCATCGCGGCATTGCACTCAGGGGCCAAGCCGATTTAAAGTTTAGTGTCCTTGATTTCAGGGATCCTCAGAAAATGAATACTCTGCGCGCGTTCAGGGAGAGATCAACCTGAGATACAAGATCGCCAACATTGTCCGCCGACTGGCCCTGATGCTGCTCGTCATCTGGACGGCGGTATCGCTCGTCACGCTTCTGATCGAGATCGTCCCCGGCGAACCGGCAACGGCTATTCTCGGCGAGACCGCGACGCGCGAGCAGATCGACAGTTTCAACTCGAAGCACGGCCTCGACCGCCCGGCATTCTTCTTTTCCTATGGCGACGGAGGATTTGTCTGGAACGGCTCGGATAATCGCTACGCAGACTATTGGCTCGGGCTATTCCGCGGCGACCTTGGCCGGTCTTTCCAGTCGGACAGGCCCGTTCGGGACATGATCCTTGAGCGCTATCCGTCCACGATCAAGCTCGCCATCGCCGCAATGCTCGTGGCGATCGGCATTGCGATCCCGCTGGGCGTGCTGGCCGGCTCGCGACAGAATTCGTTCGTCGATAACTTTGCGTCCGTATTTGCCCTGCTCGGCATATCGCTGCCGACATTCGTGATCGGGCCGTTCCTGGTATATTTCTTCGCCGTCAAGCTCGGCTGGTTTTCGGCGACCGGGAGCCTCTATCCGGAAGACATTGTGCTGCCCGCGTTTACGCTCGGTGCTGCTCTGTCCGCGATCCTGACGCGAATGGTCCGCTCCAGCGTGATCGAGGAACTCGGTGAGGATTACGTTCGCACGGCTCGTGCCAAAGGCGTCAGCGAACGGATGGTACTATACAAGCACGTCCTGAAGAACGGCCTTATTCCCGTCGTTACGATCCTGGGCCTGCAGCTTGGCGTGCTGCTCGCCGGCGCGATCATTACCGAACGAATATTTAATTGGCAGGGCCTCGGCCTGCTGCTTCTCGAAGACGGCATCGGCAAGCGTGACTACCGCCTCGTTCAGGGCTGCGTCCTGGTCATCAGCGTGACCTTTATCCTCGCAAACTCGCTGACCGATCTCGTATATCGGAAGCTGGATCCGCGGATCAGACTCAGTTAAAAACTAAAAACTATAAGTTAAAAATGAGGGAATCGATCTTGAGAGATAAGAGTTACGCATTCGCGATCAGGTATGACTGTGCTGAGTTGATAAAAATGCTTCTTGCAACAGTCAAAACGACAAGTGTGCCCTCAAAATGGGGGGGCGTTTCTTGCTCTTTCACGTTTAGTTGTTAGTTTTTAGTTTTTAGTTTTTCGATGAGTCGATTGGGTTACATAGGTTTGGTGATCGCGGCAGTATTTATCCTCGCCGCTATTTTCGCGCCGCTTATCGTTACGCACGATATCACCGTCCAGGATCTGGCCCTGCGTTATGCATCGCCAAGCGCCGAACATTGGTTCGGCACGGACGGCGTGGGGCGTGACGTATTCTCGCGAACCGTCTACGGTGCGCGGATATCGCTTGAGGTCGGCATCTCGGTCGTCGTCGTCTCGGCCGTCATCGGCATCATTATCGGGGCGATCGCCGGCTTCTACGGAGGTCTTGTTGATACTTTTCTGTCCGGTTATGTCTTTAACGTCTTTCTTGCGTTTCCGGGCCTGCTCCTCGCTATCGCGCTGGTTGCGTTCCTCGGCGCTGGCCAGGGCAAGCTCATCGCCGCATTGTGCGTGATCGGTTGGGTCGGTTATGCGCGAGTCATGCGCGGGCAGGTCTTGAAGGTACGCGAATACGATTATGTAATGGCCGCCCGCGCCCTCGGCGCGGGGGACATGCGGATCCTGTTCACGCACGTCCTGCCTAATGCCATCCAACCGCTTATCGTCCAGTCATCACTCGGCATGGCCGGTGCCGTCCTGTCTGAGGCATCGCTGTCCTTTCTCGGCCTCGGGATCCCGCCGCCGGCCCCGAGCTGGGGTACGATGATCGAAGAGGCAAGGCTATTTTTCAGCGTTTCACCGCACGTTCTGTTCTTTCCCGGTGCCGCCGTTGCCTTGACCGTGCTCGCGTTCAACTTTATCGGTGATGGCCTTCGCGAATATCTCGACCCAAAACAGCGCCAGCGATAGTCCGAGACGGCATGCGAGATATTATCAACCTTTTTCAACTTTGGCGGCATCAAAAGCACGTGGTTAGCCGTTGATCTGATGTGCAAAATCGCCATGCGTCCTGTGATCATTCTCGCCGCCCTGTTAACTCTAGCGGGCGTGGAGTTTGGCCAGTCCGGCCGCAGGATCGATGCCAAGCCAACTCCTTCGCCGCAGGCCCCGATCGAAACTCCGGATCAATATTCGGAATCTACGTCCCGACCCGGGCGGGTCGCACGGCCATCCGAGCGATCAACGACACCATCGCCGAACGATGCGGCGAAGATCGACCCTAACGATGAGGTTCTCCGTGTCGAGACGAATCTGATCACGATCCCTGTATCGGTTTTTGACCGCAACGGCTTGTATATCCCAGGGCTTAGACAGTCCGATTTCAAGATCTTTGAGGACGGTGTGGAACAGGATATTGCGTATTTTGGCACGTCTGACAAACCGTTCACGATCGCGCTCGTCCTGGACACGAGCCCTTCGACCGAGTACAGGATCGACGAGATAAAGCGAGCTGCGACGGCCTTTGTCAATCTGCTCGAACCGCAGGACAGCGTCATCGTCATTGAGTTCAATTGGGACGTAAAGGTCCGCACAAAGGCCACGACGGACCGCGAAAAGATACTCAAGGCCATCAACAAGGCAAATTTTGGCCAGGGCACGTCGCTCTACACGGCCGTCGATGAGGCCCTTCGCAAACAGCTCGGCAGCATTCCCGGCCGCAAGGCCGTCGTCCTATTCACGGACGGCGTCGATACGACCTCCGGAAAACGCACATACGACAGCACGCTAAGCTACGCTGAGGAATCTGATTCGCTGGTGTTCCCGATCTACTACAACACATATTTTGAGAATCGCCGCCGCAATCGCAGTTCGTTCCCTGACATCTTCGGCGGCGGCCCGATGATCGGCACGACCGCTGCGGACTACGCCCTCGGACGACGATACCTCGAGGACCTGGCAAACGCGACGGGCGGCCGCGTCTTTCGTCCCGAAGCGACGCCCGGCGGCCTGACGAGGGCCTTTGAAGGAATCGCCGAGGAGCTTCGCCGCCAATACAACATCGGCTACGTCCCGAGACGCGAAGGGCTCCAGGGCCAACGCAAGGCCATAAAGGTCCGCGTAAACCGTCCCAACCTCGTCATTCGCGCTCGCGACAGCTATGTAGTCGGTGCGGCCCTTGCTGCCCCAACGCCATCACCGTCACCTTCGCCGTCAAATTGATCGTC
>CAZMQR010000127.1:0-6970 GCA_964568325.1 uncultured Chloracidobacterium sp.
GAGCGCTTCAAACCTTAGCACAGACAAAAAACACGTGTAAATACTTTTTTTGCATCGATTTCCGGCTGCTTGGTAGAATCGAATTGTCGTTATGCTCTTTCGTGAATCCATATTTGTGACCGGCTTCCCGGGCTTCATCGCCGGCCGACTTGTCGAGAAGCTCGCCGACCCGGAAACGCAGTTCTTCCTCCTTGTCCAGCCGCAGTTCACTGAGAAAGCGATGGCTGAGGTCGAGGACATTGCCGAGGCCACGCGAACCCCGCTTGAGTGCTTTGTTCTGGTAGAGGGTGATATCACGCTGCCGAAACTTGGCATTTCGGACACAGACCTTGAGACGATGCAGCACGAGGTGACCGATGTGTTTCACCTCGCCGCGGCCTACGACCTCGCGGTCGAGAAAGATCTAGCGTTCCGCGTCAACTACGAGGGCACAAAGAACATTAACGATTTTGTGCATACGATCCGCCCGCTTCGCAGGTACAACTACATCTCGACCTGTTATGTCGCGGGTAAACGCGAAGGGCTCATGCTGGAAACCGACCTTGAGCACAAGGCCGGCTTTCGAAACTTTTATGAGGAAACGAAATATCTCGCCGAACTCGAGGTCGAGTGTCTAAAGCCGACTCTGCCGGTTACCATCTTTCGTCCGTCTGTGGTTGTCGGTGATTCGACCACAGGCGAGACGGCGAAGTACGACGGAATATACTATCTGATCCACTATCTGCGAAAAGCTCCTCAAATACTCCGGATCCTAAACGTCGGGAATGATGCCGTCAGGCTCAATTTGGTGCCTGTGGATTTTGTCGTTGATGCCATGGCCGCGCTCGCAAAAGACAAGGCCGCGACAGGCCAAACGGTGGCCTTGGCCGACCCGTCGCCTCAGACGACTGCGGAGCTTTTTGACCTGATCGCGAAAGAGTTGACCGGCCGGAGGTCCGAGTTCCGTCCATCACCACGGCTGACCGAGTGGTTCCTCAATACACGCATCTCGCCGCTGGTGACCGGCTTGCCGCATCATGGCGTACCGTATTTCTTTGTTTCACAGACCTACGACACAAGCATCGCGCAGCGATTGCTGCGACCGCACAACATCGCATGCCCGCGGTTTCCCGCCTATGTCGGCAACCTGCTCGATTTTGTCGATGAGTTTCCTGTGTTATGAAGCAAAGCCTCATCATTGTCGGGCATCGAACAATCAGATGAAATCTGCCTTGAGTTGTGCTCTCTTCCTTACATTGTCGACGGTCGCTTTCGGACAAAGCGGCCGGATCCAGCCAACACCAACGCCGGAAGAACCTCTCAGGGTCGTCACCGAAGAGATCAAGCTCAATGTCCTCGCGTTTGATGCCGACGGTAACTTCTTTCCCGACCTCACGGCCAACGATATTGTCATTACCGAGAACGACATTCTCCATCAACCTACCAGCGTAAGGCGGATACCGGCGCAAGTCCTCATCGTGATGGACACCGGCGGCGAGATGCGCTTCGTCAAGACACTCGACAAGACCCGCCTAGTGGCAAACGCTATAGTGACGGCGCTCAGGAACGGCGATTCGATAGCGGTGATGCAGTATTCCGAGAAGCCTGAGATCCTATCGGAATGGTCTAGCGAACGGGCCGATGCCTTCAGCGCGATCACCAGGGCGAAGTTTGGTCGGCGCTCACTATTTGTCGATGCGCTCAAGATGGCGCGCGAGTTTGTTATGCGCAATCCCGCTGACAATCGTCATATCGTCCTTATCACGGATGGAACTGACAGCCTGGGCCGCCCTTCCGCGAAGTTTGATGCGATCCGCGATCTGCTGGCAACTGATATCTCTGTCCACATCCTTAGCTACACTGCACTCGAAACTGCCGATATCGAACCTCGGGCCAAGGGCATCTCTCAGACACCGCCGCCCAAGGCGGTTCCGGATGAGATACAAGCGACGCTGCCTAATGGTGTCCGTGATAAGGGTGTCAAGGTCGGGCCGACGATCGTTACCGACCGGAGCTTTCTTCGTCATATGCGGGCCCGAAAGGCCGACCTGGAGGCAAGCCAAGAACAGCTGTCAGGCCTTGCCGATAGCACCAATGGCGAGTTTATCCTTCCCGAGACGACTGATGAGATGCTCGAAAAGGCCCCACTCGTCGCACATATGATCGACGCTGCGTACGTCGTTACGTATACGCCAAAAGTTTCTGTCATCGAAACCCGCGGCCTTGCCGAACGAATGATCGACGTAAGCTCTAAGCGGCCCCGTTTGACAGTCCTTGCTCGTCGAAAGCTCCTGATCAGGCCCTAATACGAATTCTCTAGATTTGCTATTGACATACTCTAGAGTTAGAATTATTCTAACTCTATAGAATGGAGCGTGAGACGTCAAATTTGCGAACATCGGTCTTGACCCCTCAACGCGAGGTAGTCCTAGAGGTAATTCGCGCGAGTAATTCTCATCCGACAGCGAACGAGGTATTTGCTGCGGCTAAGGAGCACTTACCGTCGATCTCATTTGCCACCGTCTATAACAGCCTTCGGTATCTCAAGGAAACCGGCCACATCACGGAGATCAGGTTCGGCAACGGCTCGAGCAGGTTTGATGCGGTCATGCATCGGCATGATCACGCGCTTTGTAGTGAGTGCGGCCGGTTGGTAGATATCGAAATGAACTTGCCGGCCGGACTGATGGCCCGGGCCGCTGAGTATTCGCGCTTCAAACCCGAATCGATCGGGTTCACGCTGCTAGGCAAGTGCCCGGATTGCATAGGTGAGTTGCCGGCCCCGTCCGGAGTTGGATCATACAAGGCCAAACAGCAATCAAAGTTTTTGCGGCGGTCCAGAAGCCGTCTGATGAAATAACAAGGAGAAATACACAACTATGTCAACAGCAACAGCAACGGCCGCCGAGAACGCGGTCACATTCGCAAAGGTCGGTAAACCGGCCCCTGATTTCGACATGCCGTCGACCAAGAATATCGAGACGCTCGGTGAGAACGTCAAACTGTCGGATTACAAGGGCAAATGGCTCATCCTGCTCTTCTACCCGCTTGATTTTACGTTCGTATGCCCCACCGAACTCATCCACTTTTCCGATAGGCTCGACGAGCTGAATGGTATCGGTGCCGAGGTGATCGGCGTCTCGACAGACTCGGTCCACTCGCACCGAGCATGGCTTCGTACGCCGAAAGACAAGAACGGCATCGAAGGTGTAAGCTACCCGATCGCATCTGACGTTGGCGGCAAACTCGCGCGGCAATATAACATTCTCGTCGAGGATGCGAATATTGCGCTCCGCGGCCTCTTCATCATCGATCCGGAAGGCGTGCTGCAGTACTCAGTCGTCCATAGCCTAAATATTGGCCGCTCGGTCGATGAAACGCTGCGTGTCCTCCAGGGCCTGCAGACAGGTGGCCTCTGTGCGGCTGACTGGTCGCCGGGACAGGAGAACTTGAAGGTATAGAGCAACTATCGAGAATAGGAGCCGGGTTACATCAGTAACCCGGCTGCTGACACATTCGATTGGAGAAGATCAGTTATGCCAATGAGAATTGGAGATCCGATGCCGGGATTCGACGGAGCAACCACGTGGATCAACGGCTCACTGCAGGAAACAACCGAGCGTGTTCAGGGTAAGCCGACTCTCGTACATTTCTGGGCCGTATCGTGCGGCGTATGCAAAGAGAAAATGCCGGCCCTGACTGAATTGAAAGCAAAGTATGGTCCGCTTGGACTGCAGACGATAGCAGTCCATATGCCGCGTTACGAGGCCGATACAGATCTGGACACGGTAAACGAGGCGATCGGTGCAAATGGGATCACCGAACCAACTGCTGTCGACAGCCTGCACAAGCTTAAGGACGCATTCCAGAACGAACAAGGATGGGTGCCTGTTTACTACCTCTTCGACGGGGAAGGAAACCTCAAGTCTAGGGCAGCCGGCGAATACGGCATCGGTGTTCTAACGGGCGCTCTGGAGAAGATGTTTGCGGCGGCGGGCGCGTGATCTATTTAGGTCATCGGCACGCTCGCAAGGATCCAGTACATGACGAACATGCTCGCAAAGATCGAGGCTAGCAGCAGTACTATTAAGAGCCCGATAAGGCCAAAGACAAACACGTAATCACCAGCCGTGCCTCTGCCAAGACCGGCGGCCCGCTCGCGTATCAGATTCATGTTGCGGTTATTGGCCTTCCAGACAAAATCGAATGCGTCGCCGACGAACGGTATCATTCCTACGACATAATCGAGGCCGATATTGAAGGCCATGCGAAGCAGCGTGATCTTCGGAACGCCGTAGCGAACGCCGGAGACCAGTATGTACAGAGCAGGCACGACCGTAAGCGTGTCACCGACATTCGGTATCAATCCGATCAACGAATCGAGTCCGAATCTCCACTCTGTCCCGGGTACCCGAAACAGTCCGTCAAGGTAGCGCGAAAGCTCATCAAGATTCCGCTCGACCTTTACCCTTCGTTCCTGGCTCTCAAGATCATTCATAAAAGACAATAGACACTTGGACACAGAGCGAGTTGCGTGCCCCATGTGTCTATGTAGTTATCTCACTTTCCTGCGATTCGTATGCTGATGATCTTATCACCGCGCACGATCCTGTCGACGACCATCATATCGGCCTCACTCACCTGGCCGAAAGCGGTGTAGCCGCCATCCAGATGCGGTTGCGGTGAATGTGTCACAAACCATTGCGAACCACCAGTGTCTTTTCCTGAAAGGGCCATGCCTACTGCACCGCGACTGTATTCGCGCATGTTGATCTCGCAACGGATGGACCATCCCGGCCCACCGCTGCCGTCACCGCGAGGGTCGCCGTCCTGCATCACAAAGTTTGGCACTACGCGATGCACTTCGAGGCCGTTGAAGTATCCCTTGCGTGCAAGTCTGACGAAGTTATCGACCGTCAACGGAGCGTCCTCCGGATAAAAGTCTATTGTGAAAGTCCCCTTACCGGTCTTTACCACGGCTTTGACCGAGCCGTTCCGGCGCGACAAGGCGCGTCTATAATCCGCATCGGTATTCAGGACCTGTCCCAGCTTTGTTCCAGACGAACGCGAATACGGCAGCACGTGGTCCCTATGCTCAGCGCGTACTTTTTCGAGCGTAGTCGAAACCTGGGGAAAGTCCTTCTGTAGGCCCTTATCCTCGAGCATCCGGATTGCGCGTTGGCGGACCAGATAATCCGGCGAACCCAGAGCGGCGAGAGCTCTGCCGACGGCCTCCTTCCTATCGAGCTTTAACAACGCATCGAGTATCGCCAACTGAGCATCGTTGTCACGCTTGTCGGCAGCAAATGCTTTGTCAAAGGCCGTCTTCAGGGCGTCAACATTCTCTTTTGAACTCGGCATATCACCGATCAGACCAGCCGCTGCCGCCCTGACCTGAACATCACCATAGCTCAAGAACGGGCGAATTATCTGCGCTGCGTCGTCCGTCTTGAACGCGGAAAAGCTCCGTAACCGGTCGGGGATCGCGAGCCGCGTATTCTTCGAATCTCGTGAGAATTCGAGTTCCTTCTCGGCCTTTACGGCGCTTCTCACATCCTCAAGAGCCTCTGCCCTGAGTGGGTCGGCAACGGGTAGCCGGGCAAGCTCGGCCCGTCCCTGATCAAGGCCGCTAAGGTACTTCCAGCATGACGGCTGCGACCTTTTGAATTCACAATGCGTGTAATCATACATCTTGAGTAGCTCAGCCGGCGAGACCCTCGCCATCGCTGTGAAGATGTCCGGCGTCAAAAGTCGGTCGAGCAGCCCGAAGTCCTTGAGAAACTTGATCGCGGTAGAGTCGCCCGTTCCCTGGAGCAGTCTGCCAACCACGACAGTGATCTCGATCAATTCACTCTTTTGACTAGGCGGCGTGCGATATGGCGTGTTTCCGAGCTCGGCGAGAAGGCGGTTGCCACGCGCAAGAAGTGGGGCTGCTGCGCTCTTATCGTTCAAAGCGCCTAACGACCTGATCGCTGATACACGCACACGGCTGTCTCTGTCATCGACCGCCGCGACGAGAAGTTCAGGGACAAGGGCCTTTGCCTCAGCCGCCCCTAGCACGCGAGCTGCATTAGCGCGAACAAGCGGATCAGAAGCCTTCTTCAGCAATTCGCGGACTTCCACATTAGCGTCCCGTGAGCGCAGCCGTGCGAGAGTATTGAGAGCATCCGCAACGATAGACGGGTCGGAATACCTCAGGAATCGTTTTGCCACGTCGTCCGCACCCGGAGGCCGTACTCGCAGAAGTGCTGTAAGGCCCAACCGCACAACATTTCCGTACGCAACCGACCGCTTTGTATCCTCGAACCTCAGGGCCGATAGTATAGCCAGGCCTAGCTGTTTGGCGTCATCCTGAGGAAGGTTTGCCGCAGCGATCTTCCCCGCGGCCTCTATCGCACGGCCACGCAGCTCGGGGGCGGCTTTGAGGTCATCCAGCACCGCCACGACAGCAGCCGCCCCGTCGAGTGATTCGATCTCACCGAGCGCGAACACAGCCATCACCCTGACATCGTCCGATGGGTCTTTTTCCACGAGTTTCACCAATGGCCCGACGCCCTTGGCGTCACCGATCCGTCCTGCGGCAAGCGCCGCCCGTCGCCGAACATCCGCATTCGGGCTTGAGAACAACGCTTCGAGCTTTGCGTCATATGCTCGCGAATCTTCGGCCTTTGCTATCTGTACAGCGGTCGCCAGCGGTAGTTGTGCCTGGGCGAAGATATTTGTCGCGGAAAGGGCCAAGACAACTATCGCGAAAAATCTCATAGTGTTTAGGATCCAATGATCTCGTAGGTAGTTGTGATAGTCGCGGTCGGCCGCACCGTGGCGGCGACCGAGCAATATTTATCGTCTGAGAGCTCGATGGCGTCGGCAAGGGCCTTTTCCGAAATGTCGCGTCCGCGCACGATATGGTTGATATGAAACGAGATAAACTTCCGCGGATGATCGTCAGCCCTGACGCCCGTGATCTCGACATCATAGTCAGTCACGTTCT
>CAZMQR010000128.1:0-6965 GCA_964568325.1 uncultured Chloracidobacterium sp.
AATGATGAATAATATTCTGAATCGCATACCTAATAGAAAGGCCGCCGGCAAAGCAGCGGCCCTGAAAAAAATCTCGTTCTAAACTAATTCTTCTGTGATGCCTTCGCCGCATCGTATGCAGCCTGCGCAGCGACCTGTTCTTTCTGTTTATCGGTCAAGGCAATTCCCATCTTATCGAGCGTCGCTGCATTGAGGGATTTCATCACCCTTAGGCCATTTGCCTCTTGGTATTTTCCGAGTGCTTCGCGCGTCAGGTCGTCGAGCTTGCCGTCCTCACCGCCGGTCAGCATCTTGCCGTCGCGGAGTATCTTCTGCGCCGCCTTGATCTGGTCGTCGTTCGCACGGAACGGTGCCGGACGCTTCGGATCAGCGGTAGCGGACGGGTTGCTTACCGTTTCGTGGCCGACAATGGTGTCGGCTTTGGAATCGGTCGGCGTAACGGCGCCCGTCTTGCCTGCCTTGGAATCTGTCGGCGTAACAGCTCCGGTCTTGCCTGCTGTTGATGCGACCGGCATGACGATCCCTGTCGCGGCCGCTTTCTGTTTGTCAGTAAAGGCAATGTTCATCTTGGCCAGCGTCGCCTGATTAAAGTTCCCTGTGAGTGCCAGCCCATTCGCCTTCTGATAGCTCTTGATCGCGGCGCGGGTCTCGTTGTTGTAAATGCCCGTCGCTTCGCCGTTGTAGAGGTTTTGCTCCTTGAGAAACTTCTGCCCCTGCATCACCTGGTCCTTGGTCGGACGAAACGCCGCCGTTTTGGCGGCTGTCTCAGTTGAGGTCTTTGCACCACTGCTGCCGGTGGACGAGCCACCCTGGGCCAACACCGCCGATACGAATAGAATAGAAGCAACGCCCGTAAAAAATAGTCTTCTCAGCATCGCGATCGATCTCCTTAATTCAATCAATTTGCAGAAGCTCGCGCTCTGTGGCGACAAACTCCAGAACTCGAAATGAACCCGAACTTACTTTGTGAAAAAAGTATCATCCTATTCCGGCAACATGTCAAGAAAGAGCGTTGCGTATCACCTTGCGATCTCAATGCCCAAATGTTCCGCGCGGCGTCACAATGGATCTACATTGATCGCACAAAAACACTCATCTGACCGCCCGTGTTCATTCGGCATTTGCTGAATGAACATTCATTCAGTTATAATTTTCTCGTTTCCAAAGCTCTGTTAGTGAACGAAGATCTTATGACAAACACCGGGAATGCGGCGGCACGCGACGGTAGCGAGAAGGCCGGCGGAACGAAGTTGAACATTGCAAGAGCAGCGGTGCTCGGGGCCGGCACGATGGGTGCCGGCATCGCGGCCCATCTGGCCAACGCCGGTATCCCGACGCTGTTGCTCGATATTGCGCCGCAGGAACCTGATGCTGCGGACAAGAATGCCATCGTAAATTCACTCTTCGACGCGGCAAAAAAGCTTAAGCCCGCACCGTTCATGCTCTCGGAAAATGCGCGGCTTATTACGACCGGAAATTTCTCTGACGACATCGCAAAGCTCAAGGAATGCGACCTCGTGATCGAGGCAGTTGTCGAGAATCTGGACATCAAGCACAAGCTCTTTGCCGAGGTCGAAAAGAATCGCAAGCCGGGAGCGGTGATCGCGTCAAATACCAGCGGCATTCCGATCGACGCCATCGCCGAGCCGTTCTCCGACGATTTTAAGCAGCATTTCGTCGGCATTCACTTCTTCAATCCACCGCGTTATATGAAACTCGTCGAGGTCATTCCCGGCACCGAGACCAGCGGCGAGATCGCATGCAAAGTGTCGGGCTTTCTCGACCAGCGGCTTGGCAAGGGCGTCGTCCCGGCGAAGGACAGGCCGAACTTTATCGCCAACCGCGTCGGCACATTCGGCATGATGGCGACGGTCCACGAAATGCTCGAGCAGGGCTTCACACCGACCGAGATCGACCAGATCACGGGCAAGGCCATAGGTCACGCATCTTCCGCGACTTTTCGCACAAGCGACCTCGTTGGGCTCGACGTGCTCGCCCACGTCAATAAGAACCTGTATCCGGCAGTGCCCGACGATGAGGACCGTGACGTATTTCTCGTGCCCGATGTCATCAACACGATGCTTGAGAAGAAGCTGCTCGGCGACAAGACAGGCGGCGGATTCTACAAGAAATCAAAGGATGCTGGAGGCAATCGCCAGATCCTCGAACTCGATCTTGCAACATTCGAATACAAGCCGCAGCAAAAGAGCAAATTCCCATCGCTCGATGCGGCAAAGGTCATCGAGGACACCGACAAGCGTATCAATACACTTGTCTGGGGCGACGACCGCGTAGCGGATTTTCTTTGGAAGACGATGTCCCGCACGTTTCGCTACTCGGCCAACCGTATTCCCGAGATCGCCGACACGATCGTCGAGATCGACAATGCGATCAAGTGGGGCTTTGGCTGGACGATCGGCGTTTTTGAATCATGGGACGCCGTCGGTATCGAACGATCCGTCGAGCGAATGAAGGCCGAGGGCCAAGCCGTGCCGGCCAGTATCGATAAGATGCTCGCATCAGGTGCGACCTCCTTTTACAAACGCGAGAACGGCGAGACCAGCTTTTACGACCTCGTCAATGGCGGCTACAAGCCGGTGCCAAAACGGCCCGGCGTGACCATTCTTAAGGACGTCAAGGACCGCACCGACACGATCAAGACAAATCCCGGAGCGTCGCTGATCGACCTTGGCGACGGCGTTGCGTGTCTCGAGTTTCATTCAAAAATGAATTCGATCGGCGGCGATACGGTGCAGATGATGAATTTCGCTATCGACGAGGTCGAGCGGAATTTTACCGGCCTCGTGGTCGGCAATCAGGGCGGGAATTTCTCGGCAGGTGCCAACATCATGATGCTCCTGCTTGCCGCCCAGGAAGAGGAATGGGACGACATCAACATGATGGTCGCGGCGCTTCAAAATGCCGTGATGCGGCTGCGCTATTCGCAAAAGCCTGTAGTTACCGCCCCATATGGCCTGACGCTCGGCGGCGGCTGTGAGATCGCGATGCACGGCAATAAGGCTCGCGCGGCGGCGGAAACCTATATCGGCCTCGTCGAGGTCGGCGTCGGAGTCATTCCGGCCGGCGGCGGGACAAAAGAGATGACCCTGCGGACGATGGACGCGTGGGCGAAAGCTCCGGATTCCGATCCGCTGCAGTTTCTCAAAAAGACGTTCGAGACCATCGGCATGGGCAAGGTCGCGACGAGTGCTCAGGAGGGCCGTGCATTCGGCTTTCTCCGCGACAGCGATGCGATCTCGATGAACGGCGACCGGCTTATTCAGGACGCGAAACAGGAGGTGCTGAATCTTGACGCAGCAGGCTGGGTCGCCCCCGTCGAGCGGACTGACATCACGGTCCTGGGCGAAGCGCTCGAGTCCGCAATGAAACTCGCCCTGCATATGATGAAACGCGGCGGCTACATCTCTGACCATGACGAACTGATCGGCCGAAAGCTCGCTCACATCATGGCAGGCGGCACGATCAATCACCGGACACAGGTTACAGAGCGTTACCTGCTCGATCTCGAACGCGAAGCATTCGTCTCCTTGTGCGGCGAACGAAAGACGCAGGAACGCATTGCGGCGATGCTCAAGACCGGCAAGCCGCTGCGCAATTAGTCTTCTCTGCGACTTTGCGACTTTGCGGGAACCTCTTTATTTCCCGCAAAGCCGCAAAGACCGCAAAGGAAGAAAGGAGGTGGAAATGGACGAACGCTGCACATGGCCCAAAAATGACCTCGCGATCAAGTATCACGACGAAGAATGGGGCGTGCCGTGTCATGACGACGCGAAGCTCTTTGAATTCATCATTCTCGAAGGTGCGCAGGCGGGCCTGAGCTGGGACACGATCCTGCGAAAGCGTGAGAACTATCGCAAGGCGTTCGACGGCTTTGATGTGCAGAAGGTCGCGAGATACACCGACAAACGGATCGAAAAGCTGCTTCTCGACCCCGGCATAATCCGCAACCGGCAAAAGGTCGCTGCGGCAGTCAAAAATGCAAAGGCATTCATCGCGATACAAAAGGAATTCGGCTCATTCGCCAAATACATCTGGGCGTTCATCGGCGGCAAACCGATCGTCAACCGCTGCAAGGTAGATACCGACATCGCAGCAAAGACAGAAATGTCCGACCGCATCAGCGCCGACCTCAAGAAACGCGGCTTCTCATTCGTCGGCTCGACCATCATTTACGCCCATATGCAGGCGACGGGAATGGTCAATGACCATCTGGTGAGCTGCTTCCGTCATAAGGAAATTGCTTGACTTTTAATGCAAATGTGTGCTATGTTTGCAACATCAAATATTGAGATGGTACGACAGGATGTTTTTTTGCGCGAAATACTGAAACAAGGCGAAAAAACACCGATAACTTATGTAAATACAGTCGGTTACGGTGTTTCAGCCGCTCTGAAACAGACTGAAACAAGTTTTTTTTTCAAAAACGGAAAGAATGCCTGTGGAAAACGAGGTAAGTACAATAAATAGAATGACTTCCCTGTCCCACTCGGCCGTGGGACACTCGTGGGACAGTCTGAGGCAAACTGAAGTAATTCACGCACGAAAAACACGAAAGCCACTAAAAAGCGCTGTTTCTTTGTTTCGTGTTTTTCGTGTGTTTCGTGGGAGATCGTTATGAAAGAAGCAGTAATCGTATCAGCCGTCCGAACGGCCGTGGGAAAAGCACCAAAGGGCACGCTGAAGAATACGCGTTCGGATGAATTGGGCGCGGTAGCGATCAAGGAATCCGTCGCGCGGGCAGGAGTTGACCCATCACTGATCGATGACGTGATCATGGGCTGCGCGTTTCCGGAGGCGGAACAAGGCATGAATGTCGCTCGGACAGCTTCGATCCTAGCCGGGCTGCCCATCGAGACAAGTGCGATGACGGTGAATCGTTATTGCTCATCCGGCCTGCAGACGATCGCGCTTGCGGCTGACAGGATCGCGACGGGCGGAGCCGACGTGATCGTTGCGGGCGGGCTCGAGTCGATGACGGCGATCCCAATGGGCGGAAACACGTTCCGGCCGAATCCTGCTCTCACCGACACGTATCCCGACTATTACCTCAACATGGGCCTGACGGCGGAAAATCTTGCACGCAAATACGAGATCACTCGTGAACAGGCGGACGAATTCTCGATGCAGTCGCACCACAAGGCCGCCGCGGCGATTGAATCGGGCAATTTCAAGGATGAGATCGTGCCCGTGAATGTCTTTGTCGATGAGTTTGACGAGAAAGGCCGCGTGCGGAGAAAAGAGGTGGTTTTCGAGCAGGACGAAGGTGTTCGAGCCGACACCTCGATGGAAGGGTTGGCAAAATTGAAGCCTGCGTTTCACGCCGCCGGAACAGTTACCGCCGGTAACTCGTCGCAGATGTCCGACGGGGCCGCCGCCGCCGTCGTGATGGCGGCTGACAAGGCCGCCGAACTGGGGATCACACCGCTTGCGAGATTTGTATCGTTCGCCACCGCCGGCTGTTTGCCTGAGGAAATGGGCATCGGCCCGGTCTACGCGATCCCGAAGGCACTCAAAATGGCGGGATTGACGCTCGATCAGATCGACGTTATCGAACTCAACGAGGCATTCGCCGTCCAGGGCCTGTCGGTGATGAAGCTCCTCGAAATGGACGCGGGGCGCGTAAACGTCAACGGCGGCGCCGTCGCCCTCGGCCATCCGATCGGCTGCTCCGGCGCAAAGCTGACCGCGACGATATTACAAGAGATGAAACGCCGATCGGCGCGCTACGGCATGGTCACCATGTGCGTCGGCGGCGGCATGGGCGCGGCAGGAATATTTGAACGAATTTGACGAAGAATTTAACAGGATGCACAGGATAAACAGGATAGAACGGGCTAGGTTTACGGGGTTGTTTTGATCCTATCTTGTTCATCCTGTATATCCTGTTTGAGATCAACATGGAAGCACAAATGGAAAAGGAATACATGAAAGGCGGCGAGTTTTTGATCGCCGAGACAACTGATATCTTTACGCCGGAGGACCTCAGCGAAGAGCAGAGGATGATCGGCGAGACAACACGAGAGTTCGTCGATAACGAGGTCTATCCGCAACTGCCCGCAATGGAGCAGCATGCATGGGAGGTCGCGCGTGACTTGGTCAAGAAAGGCGGCGAACTCGGGCTGCTCGGCGCGACCATCCCCGAGGAATACGGCGGCCTTGGTCTCGACCAAACGTCGGGCGTCGTCATCGCCGAGATGATGGGCCGTGGCGGAGGTTTTGGCACCACCTTCGGAGCTCAAACCTCTATCGGCGTGCTGCCCATCTTGTATTTCGGCTCTGAAGAGCTTAAGAAACGCTGGATACCGCCGATCGTTTCGGGTGAGATCGTGACCGCATACTGCCTCACGGAGAGCGGATCGGGCTCGGATGCACAGGCAGCGAAAACAACGGCGAAGCTGACCGATGACGGGCAGCATTACATCCTCAACGGCGAGAAGATGTTCATCTCTAATGGCAGCTTTGCGGACGTTTACATCGTCTTTGCAAAGGTAGATGGCGATAAGGACAAGTTCTCGGCCTTCGTCGTCGAACGCAGCGAGAATTGCCGCCCCGGTGCCGAGGAACACAAGATGGGCATCAAATCGTCCTCGACAACGCCGCTCATCCTGAGCGATTGCAAGGTTCCGGCGACGAATCTGATCGGCAATATCGGCGACGGCGCAAAGATCGCATTCAACATCCTGAATGTCGGCAGATTCAAGCTAGGAGCGTCGGTCACGGGCGGTGCGAAGCTCGCCATTCACGAGGCCGTTCGTTATGCGAACGAGCGTCAGCAATTCAATAAGCCGATCTCCGGCTTTGGTGCGATCAAGCACAAACTCGCCGAGATGGCGATCCGCACGTGGGTCTCGGAATCGATCACCTACCGGACCGTCGGCATGATCGATGCCCTGATCGGCGACGGTGCCGACAACGCCAAAAAGATGCAGTCGATCGAGGAGTAC
>CAZMQR010000129.1:0-6963 GCA_964568325.1 uncultured Chloracidobacterium sp.
CTCAGGCCCGAACAGCAGCAGGTGCTGCGGCTGTCGATCATTCAGGGAATGTCGCATCAGGAGATCGCCGACGCGATGGGCCTGCCGCTCGGCACCGTCAAGACACACGCCCGCCGCGGCATTATTCAGGTTCGTGAGGCACTCGGTGTGGCCACGGAGCTATCACAGGAGGCCGCCGCATGACCGAAGAAAGAGACATGCTGCTTGACCTCCTTATTAAAAGGGCCTCGACGGGCCTGGATGATGCGGAGCAGCGCGCCCTTGACGAGTTTGACCATGCTATCGCTGAACGAGAATTCGCGGCCGTAGAACTCACGGCCGCCGCCATCAGCATGGCCGGGCTCGATACGAGCGAGCCGCTGCCGGCCCACCTTCGCGAGACGATCAGCGCCGATGCCTCGGTCATCGTCGGAGCGGGGCCGCAAAATGGAGAGCAGCCCGAGCCGTGGCCTCCGGCGCCGCCGCCAAAGATCTACGGCGACGTATTCAGCCCGCCGCCGAACCGTATCGGCTGGCTGGGTTGGCTCGGATGGGCCGCCGCGGCCGCCGCCTGCGTGATCCTGGGCCTGAACATCTGGTTCACTCAGATCAGGCCCGCGAGCGAACCGTTACCCGAACAGGCAAAGGTCGAGCCGCCGAGGCCGCCGACGTCAGCCGAGCTCCGCGAAGAGATGATCCGCACGAGCGGCGATCTCGTCAGGGCGAGTTTGGCCCCCGGCAATGTCAAGGACATCAAGGACGTCTCGGGCGACGTCGTTTGGAGCGAAGCGAAGCAGGCCGGCTTTATTCGCTTTCACGGTTTGCCGGTCAATGACGCCTCTGCTACCTGCTATCAGATCTGGATATTCGATAAGTCGCAGGACAAGGCGACGCCTATCGACGGCGGCATCTTTGACGTCACCGCCGACGGCGAGATCGTCATTCCCATCAATGCCAAGCTCAAGGCCGCCGGGCCTGAGATGTTTGCGATCACGATCGAACGCCACGGCGGCGTCGTAGTCTCAAAGCGCGAAAAGGTCGCCGCCCTCGCCAAGGTTGAAACCCGCGCGGCCTGAGATGCGTAAATTCTGTTATTGCGACTGTTTCGGACACGGGTGATGCGAAATGCATTCGTCGTCTGTCCGTTTTCCCTTTTTGTGAACATCATGCTAAATCGTCTCTTCTTGATAGTTATGTTCGCGGCACTGCTCGGGCTGCCGCTCGGTGTCACGGCTCAGAAAACCGAAAGGCTCCCGTCCGTAAAGGTCAGGGAATACAAGCTCAAGAATGGCCTCCGCGTTATTCTCCACCGCGACACATCGACACCGATCGTCTCGGTCGGCACGTGGTATCACGTCGGTTCAAAGAACGAGGCCGCGGGCCGCACGGGCTTTGCACATCTTTTTGAGCACATGATGTTTCAGGGCTCAAAGAATTATGACGCCGATTATTTTACGCCTCTCACCGAGGCCGGCGGCACGGTAAACGGCACGACGAATGTCGACCGCACATGGTATTTCGAGACCGTTCCGTCAAACTTTCTCGAACTTGCCCTGTTCATGGAGGCCGACCGTCTCGGCAATCTGCTGCCGGCGATGACGCAGGAAAAACTCGACAACCAGCGTGACGTTGTAAAGAATGAACGCCGCCAGCGCGTCGATAATCAGCCATACGGCACTGCGTTCGAGAAGATAACACAGATAATGTTCCCTCAGGGCCACCCGTATCATTGGACGACCATCGGTTCGCTCGAGGACCTGCAGGCCGCGTCGATGGACGATGTCAAGGCATTTTTCAGGCAGTATTACACGCCAAACAACACGATCCTTGTGCTCTCAGGCGACTTTGACGAGAAGCAGGCAAAGGGCTGGATCGAGAAGTATTTCGCATGGATGCCAAAGGGCGACGCCATCCAGCGGCCCAACAACGCGCAGCCTACGCTCGATAAGGAGATACGGACCACTGTCGAGGACAATGTACCGCTCGCCCGACGCTATTTTGTCTGGCACGGCGTCAGGGAATTTGCCCCGGACGAGGCGGCTCTCGATTTCCTGACATTCATTCTTTCAACGGGCCGCACGTCTCGCCTGCAGAGCAATCTGGTTTACGGCAAAGAAATGGCCCAAAACGTCGGTGCATTCGTTGCTCGGAACGAGATAGCAGGAACCGTCCAGATCCAGGCGACGGCCCGGCCGGGCAAATCGCTCGACGACATCGAAAAAGAGATCGACGCCGAGATCGCTCGCTTGAAAGCGATGCCGCCTACCGCCGAAGAGATGTCACGGGCTCTCAACAGCATCGAGTCGCAATCGGTTGCAGGGCTCTCAACGGTGCTTGGCAAAGCGAGCCAGCTTACGAGCTTCGCGGGCTACGTCGGCAAGGCGAACTGGTTCCAGCGCGACCTGGATCGTTACCGGAAGGTCACGGCCGCCGACGTGCAGCGCGTGGCGAATACCTATTTCGGTGCAAATCGGCTCGTCCTGACCTACACGCCTCGAACGGGCGAGGCACCGCGCGCATCGCGCGGTGCTGACCGGCCAACCTCCGTCAAGTCCGAAAAACGCGACGACGCCAAGATCGCCGAGCAGGCCGCAAAGCTGCCTCAGCCCGGCCCCGATCCAAAACTCACCCTGCCGCCGATCGAGAAGACAAAGCTCGCCAATGGAATGGAGATCTGGATGGTCGATCACCGCGAATTGCCGCTGGTGGCGATGAACATGGTCTTTCGCACGGGCTCTGTCGATGAACCCGCAACCCGGACCGGCGTTGCCGGTATGGCTTCGTCCTTGCTCGATGACGGCACGACGACGCGCTCGGCCGCGGATATTGCGAATCAGCTTCAGGCGATAGGTGCGAATATCGGAAGCGGCTCGGGATTTGACTCGACCAATGTCACGCTCAACACGCTGTCAAAGAACCTCGACAAGGCAATTGACATCTATGCCGACGTGATCCGGAATCCGTCGTTTCCCGCAAACGAGGTCGAGAGCCTGAGGGCGCGTTCCTTGGTCGGCCTCAAACAGCAGCGCTCCAATCCTAACGCGATCGGCGCTACCGTTTTTAACAAGGTGCTCTATGGCGGCCATCCCTATGGCCGCAGCGATACCGAGGCAACGGTCAAGGCCATCACGCGCGACGACCTGATCACGTATTACAATGCGACCTATCGGCCTAACAATGCCGTGCTGATCGTCGTCGGCAGCTTTGACAAGGCGGGCCTTAAGGCAAAGCTCGAATCGGCCTTTGCCGCCTGGAAGCCGGGCGACATTGGCCACAACGACCTGCCGCAGGCCGAACCGCCGGCCAAGACGGGCATCTATCTCGTTGACCGTCCAAACGCCGCACAGTCCGTCGTCGGCATCGGCCAGCCGGGCATCAGCCGGTCGCATCCGGATTACTTCAAGGTCCTGCTGATGAACAGCATTCTCGGCGGCGGCATCACGGCCCGTATCTCGATGAACCTTCGCGAGGACAAGGGCTATACCTACGGTGCCAACAGCTCGTTCGCTTTTCGCCGTGGGCCGGGCCCATTCCGGGCCGGCGGCGACATGCAGACCGCCGTCACTAAAGAATCGGTCTGGGAATTGATGAAGGAGATCAAGGGCGTCCGCGGCGAGATACCAATTACGCAAAAGGAATTGGATTATTATAAGCAGCGATTGATACGCTTGACGCCGAGCGGTTTCGAGACGCCAAACGCGATCTCAAATCAGTTGGCCAGCCTTGTCACTTACGATCTGCCGCCTGGCTACTTTAACGAATACATCCAGCGCGTGAATGCCGTCACACTCGACGACGTGAATTACGCGGCGAAGCATTACCTCGACCCGGCAAAGATGGCCATCGTCATAGTCGGCGACCGCAAGCTGATCGAACCAAAGCTTGCCGAACTCGGTTATCCGCTCACGATCCTCGACGTGGACGGAAATACGGTCACTCAGTGACCTGAAAGGCCGGGTACGGCAACAAGGGCAAGGCCGTTCGCGGCCTTGCCCCTTTTTCTCTCTTCTCCGCGGCCTTCGCGTAGATCTCCGCGTCCTCTGCGTGGAATTTCTTTCCTCGAAGAGGACGCCGTATGTCGTCCTAATCCGATGGTGTTTCCACCTTGTCCCCGAAGGGGACGGCTGTAATAGAGTCGGGTGAAACCCGGCGAGGGAAAAGCCGAGCGAGGGCTGTCCCTGTAAGGGACATTTTACCGAGGGCCAATCGTCCCTTACAGGGACTGACCGATCTTAGCTTTTCCGGCGGGTGAAACCCGCCGCTATTTACAGTGGTCCCCTTCGGGGACGAACACCACATCTCTAGGACACCACCGATGACGCAGAATATTCGCAGAGGCCGCAGGGGCAAGCTTTTTGTGCTATAATCTTGAGTTTATTAACGCAATTACTTTTTTGAGGAGAAGATATTAGCTGTGGCGAAAAAAGAGATCAGGGAACTGTTGGGTGACGAGGCAGACTTGCTGCTGAACCACGTTTCAACCACGATACCTAAGGAGAACATTCACCTGCCGGGCGGCGATTTTGTCGACCGTATCTGGGCACAAAGCGACCGTAACCCTAATGTGCTGAGGAGCTTACAATCGCTCTACAATACCGGCCGCCTGGCGGGTACGGGCTATGTGTCCATTTTGCCCGTCGATCAGGGCATCGAGCATTCGGGCGGCGCTTCGTTCGCGCCGAACCCGCAGTACTTCGATCCCGAGAATATCGTCAAGCTCGCCATCGAAGGCGGCTGCAACGGTGTCGCATCGACTTTCGGTGTGCTGGGCACCGTCGCCCGTAAATACGCGCACAAGATACCGTTCATCGTAAAGATCAATCACAACGAGCTGATGACCTACCCGAATCAGTTTGACCAGGTGATGTTTGGCACGGTCGATCAGGCCCGCGACATGGGAGCGATCGCCGTCGGCGCGACGATCTATTTCGGCTCCGAGGAATCGACGCGGCAGATCACCGAGGTCTCTGAGGCGTTCGCGTACGCACACGAACTTGGCATGGCAACGATCCTATGGTGTTACCTGCGGAATCCTGCTTTCAAGACGCCCGAGGGCGACATGCACGACGCCGCCGACCTCACCGGCCAGGCCAATCACCTCGGCGTGACGATCCAAGCGGATATCATCAAGCAAAAACTGCCCACCAAGAACGGCGGCTATCCTGCTCTCAACAAGAATGGCAGCTATGGCAAGACCAACAAGAAGGTCTATGAGGAATTGACGAGCGATAATCCGATCGACCTCGTCCGCTATCAGGTAGCCAACTGCTACATGGGACGCTGCGGGCTGATCAATTCAGGCGGCGAATCAAAAGGCGCCGGCGACCTCGCCGATGCCGTCCGCACGGCCGTTGTAAACAAACGCGGCGGCGGAACGGGGCTGATCTCAGGCCGCAAGGCATTCCAACGCCCAATGTCCGAAGGCGTCGAACTGCTCAACGCCATCCAAAACGTCTATCTCGATTCGTCGATAACAGTAGCGTAAGAGACACCCCACGAAATACGCGAAAAGGCACGAATAAGAGGAACTTACTCTTTTCGTGCCTTTCGCGTATTTTGTGGGCAAGGTCAAAGCCGCGGGCAGGCGCCATTGCATCTTTATCTCGTCAAATCTAAAATGTGTTGACACAGAAAATAATACAAGGTCCTGCATCCGGTTCGTCATTTGGGGCGAATCATGCTTGTGTCCATAGATCACTACTTTTTGGGGGAACATTGAAATGAAAAGAACGATACTTCTGTTCGTATTTATCCTGTTGGGCACGCTTGCTGCGACCGCGCAGGATTCGCTCTATAAGCGGCTTGGCGGCTATGACGCGCTCGCGGCTGTGACCGACGATTTTATTGGCCGTCTGGCGACGGACAAATCGCTCGGCAAATTCTTTGTCGGCCTTAGCAATGATTCAAAGACGAAGGTCCGTCAGCACGTGATCGACTTTCTCTGCAAGGCGACGGGCGGGCCGTGCGCATACACGGGCCGCGATATGAAGCTCGTCCACACGGGCCTCGGCATCACAAAGAAAGAGTGGGACGCTAGCGTAAAGCACCTCGTCGCAACGCTCGATAAATTCAAAGTGCCGGCCAAGGAGAAGGGCGAGGTCCTAGGCGCGGTCGGCCCGCTGGAAAAAGACATCGTCGAAAAACCTTAAGAAGTTCTGCCCGCGAATAGCGCGAATCAACGCGAATTTAAGAATGCAGGCCATTCGTGCTATTCGCGTTATTCGCGGGCGAGAAATGGATTGGTATTGCGTTCGCGGCCGACCGTTGTTTCGGGGCCGTGGCCGCATAAAACTCGGTAATCGTCGCCGAGCGACATCACATTCGCGTTGATCGAATCGATCAGCCGCTCATAATTTCCGCCCGGCAGATCGGTGCGGCCGATCGATCCGCTGAAAAGGCAGTCGCCTGTAAACACGGCCTTTTCGTCATGATTTACCAGCACGATGTGCCCGAGCGTATGGCCGGGACTATGGCGGATCTCGAATTTCAAATTGCCAATTTCAAGTATTTCGCCATGCTGGACAAACCGCGTCGGCGCGGGCGGCGGCTCGTATTCCATTCCCATAGCCCGCAGTTGATGCGGCGGCAGCCCCATCATCAGCGGCTGCTGTGGCAGCGTCTCGTATAGATATATCTCCTCCTCATGCAGCAGCACGTCCGCGTCGGGAAACTCGGCCTTTAGTGCGGCGGTCCCGCCGCAATGGTCCAAATGCCCGTGCGTCAGGATGATCGCCTGCAATTCCAGTCCGTTGTCGCGAATATGATCGACCAGTTCCTGTGAATGTTCGCCGGGATCGATACACAACGCTCGATTGGTCGCCGCGCAAGCGATGACGCGGGTGTTTTGTTGAAAGGGCGTCAATACGAAAGTCTCGATGTTCATAGCTGAAGGAGCGGGGGCAAGCCCGCCTTCCAAACTGCAATTGATAGACGGCACTCAGTATTCCCAAGCGCAGTCAGGAAGGGGCCTTGGCCCCGCTTGGT
>CAZMQR010000130.1:0-3350 GCA_964568325.1 uncultured Chloracidobacterium sp.
GATGTGGTCGAAGTTGTCGAGCATCAGGCGTGAGACGGCGATGGTCTTGAGATTGTCGATCGCGTCCGGGCCGGGAAGCGATGAGAGGGCCGATCCCGGAGGATAGAACGCAAGCGGGATGAAGCATTGAAAGCCGCCGGTGCGGTCCTGCTGTTCTCTTAAACGCACGAGGTGATCGATGCGGTCTTCGATGGATTCGATATGGCCGTAGAGCATCGTGGCGTTGGTTTTGAGACCGGCTTTGTGAACCTTGCCTGCAAGTTCGAGCCAACGCGGGCCGTCGCATTTGTGGTCGCAGATGCGCGAGCGGGTCGGTTCGCGAAAGATCTCGGCACCGCCGCCCGGGCAAGAATCCATTCCGGCCG
Source organism: uncultured Chloracidobacterium sp. (assembly GCA_964568325.1). GTDB lineage: Bacteria > Acidobacteriota > Blastocatellia > Pyrinomonadales > Pyrinomonadaceae > OLB17. Next base: position 366 of record CAZMQR010000130.1, read on the forward strand.
CGTGCAGCTTTTCGATCACTTCTTCGTCGGACATCTTGTAAAAGCGTGCGAAGAAATCGAGTTCGACCATCGTCAGGGCCTTCAGGTGCAGTCTTGGAAACTCGCGCTTCAGCGATGAGAAAAGATCGGTGTAATACTCGAACGGCAACTTGCTGTTGAGCCCGCCGACGATGTGCAGTTCGGTCGCACCTTCATTCACCGCCTCGCGCGCGATATCAAGAGCGCTTTCGACCGAATGCGTGTAGGCATCCTCAGCGCGAGCACGCCGGTAAAACCCACAAAACTTACAGTCCGCAACACAGATGTTCGTATGATTAAAATGTCGATTGACGTTGTAATACGTCGCCAGCCCATGCTTCTTGCGCCGCACAAAATCGGCCAACTTACCGACAGCATTGAGGTCGCCGGATGTGTACAACGCGAGTCCTTCGTCAAACGACAACCTCTCGCCGTCCTCCACCTTGTCGGCGATCTCTCGGAGGCTCGGATCAAAAGAAAACTGCATACTCGTGTTAAGATTTTATCAGATACCAACCGCGAAACACGCGAAACGACGCGAAAGAAATACCGAATTCACGCTTGCCTTTCCTTTCGTGTTTCCCGTGTTTCGCGGTTAAATTGCTTATGAAATTCGGACAGGTAGAGGATCCCGGCGAGGTCGATTTCACGATCCCTGCGGACCATCCGGATACGAAACGTGTGCTTGCGAAGGGCAACGGGAAAGACCTCGAAGTGTATGTCGGCTGTGCGAAATGGAACAGCAAGGACCTGAAGGGATTTTATCCGAAGGGCGTAAAAGATGAGTTGGCCTACTACGCCTCGCAATTTAACTGTATCGAGCTAAACGCTACATTCTACAAGCGTTATTGGGAAAAGCAGTACACCGCCTGGCGTGATGCAGTGCCGGACGGTTTTAAGTATTTCGTAAAGTTCAACCAGAGCATCACGCACTTTTCACGGCTCAAGGATGTCGAGGATAAAGTGGATGAATTTATGGCCAACGTCGTATTTCTGAAAGAGAAGCTCGGGATGCTGTTCCTGCAGATGCATAACACGTTTGGAGCGAACGATCTTGAGCGAGTGGAACGGTTTGTTGAGAACTGGAAACAATACGATTCGCGGCTTGCAATGGAATTCAGAAAAGAAGAGTGGCACAGCGATCCGAATGTCTCTTCGCAGCTTTACGACCTGCTCGAATCGAACGGGATCACAAATGTCCTCGTCGACACGGCCGGCCGACGCGATCTGATGCATATGCGCCTCACAACGCCGACGGCGTTCATCCGCTGGGTCGGCGCAAATCACGAATCGGACAGATCACGGCTTGACGAATGGGTCGACCGCATCGCCGATTGGAAAAGGAAAGGACTAGAAAACCTATATTTCTTTGTTCACCAGAATGTTGAGAAGGAATCGCCTCTCCTGTCGGCGTACTTTATCGAACGGCTCAACAAAAAGATCGGCACCACGATGAACGTCCCGGAAACGCTGTGACAATAACCTTGAACGAACTGATAATACGGACGAGACTTTTCGCTCGCTTGTCGTCGAGCGCCTGCGTGGCAAAAGCGATTTCTTACGGTGTGCGTCGTCGAAACCGGCCTCTAGCTTACGGTTCGTAAGGATTGGCAAAGCCGCATTGAGCGTAGTTGTAGTGGCTGCCGAGATTCTGGCCCGACCCTCTGAGCACACCATCCTCTCGCAGGCAAAGCCGCGTCGCACCGGTTTGCGTCACGCCGCTTGTCGATGACGGAATTGCCGAAACGACGTAGTTTGACGGGGCGTGTGTTACGGGATTTACGTCTGTCGCAATGATCCGGAATCGGTAGCCGCTCTTGGCAGTGTTCCTGGGCGGATTCCCGCCGACGTTCAGGTTGTTCGCCGCAGCAACGGTGCTGTCGATGAGGTGGGCGACATAGAGCTCGCTCGCCGTGCCATAGTTGCCTCCGCCCATGGAGCCGATATACGCCGCCTCAGCTTCGCTCATCACGCGGATCGCTGAGAGCGCGGACGCCTCGTTTGATGCTCTTCGTGAGCTTAGCAGGTTTGGCACCGCAATGGCCGCGATGATCATGATAACGGCAACCACGATGACCAACTCAATAAGGGAAAAACCGCCGCTTGGATCCATTTTTTTTATTTCTCGTATTGACATAGGCTGTCAGCCTCCACGAATACATATACTCAAGCCTCGTGCCATTCGGGCCGGATCGGACATCGTAGTGCATAAATCTCTGTGAACAAAGCATTTACGTGGACATTGATGTGCGATAATTGCTTTAGGCTTCATCAAACTAGCTCGTGACCGCGGTCACTGACTGACAATTTCTGTCAATTTGACCGATGCTGGCTGAAAAAACTCTGCTACTTTACTAAACAAAGTGCTTGACACCTGAGACAACTTGACATACTGTATCTTCAGATGCCAAAGCAGTCAGCCGGAATAACGGAACAGCCCGGCTCAGATCAACCCGTCCATCTTGGCGACCGCGCGGCGGACAATCTGCAGTTCATTCGCGAGACAATGGAGCGCTCGACCGCTTTCACGGCCGTTCCCGGCTATGGCGGGATGCTGATGGGCGTGACGGCCGTCGTCGCGGCATACATCGCGACACAGCAGGATCTTCGCATCGCGTGGCTGCGGGTTTGGCTGCTCGAAGCATGTCTTGCCTTCGCGATCGGCCTGCTCGCGATGTGGCAGAAATCGCGCATCGCCGACACGCCGCTGTTCTCGAGGCCCGCACGCAAATTCGCGCACAGCTTTGCCCCGCCGCTGATCGCCGGCGTCGCGATCACTCTCGGCCTGTGGCGGTATGCGCATTACGAGATGATGGCACCTGTGTGGATCCTCTGCTACGGGGCGTCAGTCGTGTGTGCGGGCGATTTCTCTGTGCGCGTCGTGCCGGTGATGGGCTGGATATTTATCGCTCTCGGAGCGGCGGCGTTCGCGCTGCCGGCGACCTATGGAAATTGGCTGATGGCGGC
>CAZMQR010000130.1:3450-6901 GCA_964568325.1 uncultured Chloracidobacterium sp.
CTCTTGCGGCAAACGAGCGGCTCAGCTTTACCGACTTGAAACGCCTGCTCGACACGACCGACGGCAACGTCTCGGTCCATGCGCGCAGGCTCGAGGACGCCGGCTACATAACCTGTGAAAAATCGTTCCGCGGCCGTATGCCGCTGACCGAATATGTAATAACGGCTGAAGGCCGCGACGCCCTGACGCGATACCTAGACCATATGGAGGCCCTCATCAGGGCAATGAGGGAGCATCAATGACTGAAAGGACAAAGACAGGACTACAGATCATACAGGCCGCGATCATCGTCGGCGTGGCCGGAAATATTCTACTCAGGCAGACGCCGTGGGGATTGAACGCGTTTCTTTTTGTGATGCTGTTCGTCGCTGCACTTTTGATGCTTATGCGTCGGTCACGGCCGAACCTGCTCAATCTGACAAACCTATCACTCGCCGGAGCGATGCTGTTCTTTGGGACGATGTTCCTCATCCGCGATTCGATCGAGATGCGCGTGGCCGACACCATCGCGATCATAATCGCGATGGGTGTGCTGATGCTGGGCAGTTTTGATGTGCAGGCACGTATCGGCGGTGTGTTTCATTATTTTGCCGGGCTGATCATGGCGGCCTTGAGCAGCTTCTTTGGCGCGTTTCTCGTACTCGGGGCTGATATTGACTGGAAAACGATGCCCGGCAACGGCCTCAGCCGCAGCGTCTTTGCCGTCCTGCGCGGCCTTGCGATAGCGCTGCCGCTGGTGCTTATTTTTGGCGGATTGTTCATGGCCGCCGATGCCGTATTCGAGGGCTGGGTCAACCGCGCGATCAATTTTGAGTTGGACACGATCATTAGTCATGTAATGCTCACCTCGGTGCTGGCGTGGCTCACGGCCGGCTATCTCCGCTCGGCTGTGGGCGGGTCGTTTGCAGTGGCGGCCAATGCGCCGGCGACGGCCGCGGAGCACGGCGCGGCCGATTCATCCTATGTCCAGAAAGTAGCCGATCAGCCGGTTGACACCGGGAATACGCTGCCAAATAATGCGACCGTTGTCGAACACATCAACGCTACGGACGACGCGGAGAATGCCGCGAATACCGACAAGCCTGCCGAGGCCGCAGATGCCCCACCCGCCGAACCAAAGAAACGCGACTGGCAGAATATCGACAGTTCAAAGCTGCCGAGCGTCTTTACCCTCGGCACTGTCGAGATCGGCATCATCCTTGGCCTTCTAAACTTACTTTTCCTGGCCTTTGTCATCGCCCAGGTGCCGTATCTGTTTGGCGGCATGGAGCTTGTGCAAAATACGCCCGGTTTCAAGCTCGCCAGTTACGCGCGGCGTGGTTTTGGCGAATTGGTCGCCGTCTCGGCCCTCGTGCTGCCGATCCTGCTCCTCGGCCATTGGCTGGTGCGCAAGGACAAGCCCGTCACCGGCACGTTGTTCCGCGTTCTCGCGGGCATTCAGATCGCATTGCTTTTTGTGATCATGGCCTCTGCCGTTCAGCGTCTCGTCCTGCTGACCGGCAATCTCGGCTACGGCCTAACGACCGTCCGACTCTATCCGCTGATCTTTATGACGTGGCTTGCTATCGTTTTCGCCTGGTTTGCTGCGACCGTGCTGCGCGGAGCGAGACAGCATTTCGCCTGGGGAGCGTTGTGGTCGGCGTTCATTATTCTTGGCATCACAAACCTAATGAACCCTGACAAATTCATCGTTGAGCACAACGTCGCCCTAATGCGCGAGGGCCGCGAGTTCGACACCTATTACAACACCAGCCTGAGCGACGACGCTCTGCCCTCAGTCTTTCTTGCATTGCCCGATATGAGTGACGAAGACGCCCGCTATGCCGCCTACAGTCTCGGTCGTCGTCATTGTGAAAAACTCGTAGAGAATGACATGCGAAGCTGGAATCTTTCTCGCGCCGCGGCATCCGGCCTGCTTGTTCGCAACAGCGCATTCGTCGACAGTCTCGGTGGTTGCACATCACCTAGACTAAGACCGTATCGCAGCCTCGACTAGGCCGCCCGGAAGAAAATCCTTGCGTTTCGCCTCGGTGATTCACTAGTATCGGTTGCGTGGCCGATGGAAACGTAAAACGCGACCTGTTACGCGAATACCTCACCTTTTGCCGCGTCGAAAAGGGCCTTTCGGCGATGTCGATCGCCAGCTACTTCAATGACCTTAGAAAGCTTTCTGCATGGTCTGAGGAAAACAACTTCGACCTGACATCGTTAACGCGTGAGGAACTTCGCGAGTGGCTGATCGATCTGAGTCATGAGAATCTGTCGGAAAACTCGCGGCGGCGGCTGATCAGTGCTGTTCGCGGATTTTACAGGTTCCTTATGCAGGACGGACACATCACGGCGAATCCGGCCGAGGATCTCGTGGCCCCGCAAAAAGGCTCGTATTTGCCGCGATTCCTTACTCAGGCCGAGATCGAGGTCTTTCTGATGACGCCGGACACATCTTGCGAAACGGGGCTTCGCGACCGGGCCATGCTGGAGCTGATGTATGCCTGCGGCCTGCGCGTCTCAGAGACCGCGGGCCTGAGACTCAACGATATTGACCTCGACGCCGGCGTCCTCACCGCTACCGGAAAAGGCAGCAAGATGCGGCACGTACCGGTCGGTTCGAGTGCTGTCGGGTGGCTCAAGAGCTATATCGCGGCCCGGCGACAAAGGGACATCGCCTGCGACAGCCTGTTTGTGACGCCCGGCGGCTCACCGCTTACGCGCCAGGCGATCTACACCATGGTCCGCGAATACGCCGATCAATGCAGCCTCGATGGCGTTTCACCGCATACGCTGCGGCATTCGTTTGCGACACATCTCGTCCAGAATGATGCCGATATTCGCTCAGTCCAGCAGATGCTCGGCCATGCGGACATTTCGACGACGCAGATATACACGCACATCAGCAACCGCCAACTCAAATGCAACTACGACCGATTTCACCCGCGCTCATAATTGCCCTAAACGCGCTAAAAACGTGTATTTTCGCGCTTGCAAGTTGAATTTTCGTTAGTTATTATTGAAAATTTGCTATTTGGCTCTGGAAAGCGCCAAAGGCGGACAGTAAAGGCCGAGCATGGGTGGTCGAGCGGTCAAAGGCAACGGGCTGTAAACCCGTCGGGTTAACTCCCTACGCAGGTTCGAATCCTGCCCCATGCACCAGTAATTTGAGCGGGAGTAGCTCAGTTGGTAGAGCGTCAGCCTTCCAAGCTGAATGTCGCGAGTTCGAGTCTCGTCTCCCGCTCCAACGGTTGTTTGGAAAGGTGAGATTTGCCCAAGTAGCTCAGGGGTAGAGCGCATCCTTGGTAAGGATGAGGTCGCGGGTTCAAATCCCGCCTTGGGCTCCAGAATTTTGGGCTAATTAGTAATTATTAATTGAGCAATTATTAATTAAAGGAAGAAAAATAGATGAGCAAAGAGAAATTCGATCGCAGTAAGCCGCATGTGAATATTGGGACAATTG
>CAZMQR010000131.1:0-6898 GCA_964568325.1 uncultured Chloracidobacterium sp.
GCCTCAAGCTCCGCAACTGTCGGTAACTCTGTGATCATCGCTTCGGCCGCGTGCCCATGCTCGCCCAAGTCCTCGTTGTAGAGCACTTCCCAAACCAGCGAGAAAATCTCGCCAAAACTGCCTGCTCCCGGTAGGAAGATCGCCACGTCACCGCCGGTGCGGGCCACGCGAATGGCCTCCTCGACCGTGCGTTCGATCTCAGACGGCAGCACAAGGCTCGCATCCGAGATCACTATGTCAAAAGCGTCGTCGTCAAAACGGATCGTGGAGAAATCAACACCCGACCTCACGGCAGCCGCCTTGTCCGTTGCGATAGCGAGCAGATCGTCGTCCTCGCAAGCTGCGAATATGTTCGTCTTGCTCCCGAACTGCTCATCTAGCGACATCGCATGGGCTCCTGTGCCTGCATTCAGATAGAGCGCATTCTCAGCGTCGCTAAGATTGACGTGCTTATCCACGAGATCTGCGAAGCGCTGGGTCCAGTCTTCCCGAAGATAAAGGTCATGCAGGTACGCCAATTCCTTTTGCGTCTTGGCCATACGAGTATTAGACTGCATCGCCTCATCGCAAGCAATTTAATTGCTCGTGTTGCGGACTGGACGTTAGAGAATGGATGATGGAAAGCAACATATGAGAAAAAGCATGGTTGAACTCTTTGACCTTACGGGACGAACGGCTATCGTCACCGGCGGGTCACGCGGGCTGGGTAAGGAGATTGCCGAGGGCCTGGCGGAGGCCGGGGCAAAGCTAATGCTATGCGCACGACGGGCCTCATGGCTGGATGAGACAGTTGAGGAATTTGCGGCTCGTGGATTTGAAGTGGTTGGGAAGGTTTGCGACGTTACAAATGTTGATGAGGTTCCGATCCTGGTCATTGACACTATCAAGCGATTTGGCAGCGTAGATATCCTCGTCAACAATGCCGGGGTTTCATGGGGGGCCATGCCCGAAGAGATGACTCTCGATCAATGGCAGAAGGTGATCGACGTCAATCTGACGGGCTGCTTCCTGATGGCCCAGGCCGTCGGTCGTCAGATGCTCGCGCAGGGTAGCGGGTCGATGATCAACATCGCGTCGATCGCTGGATTGACATCATCGGCAAACGGCCCGTTCTACGCGGGCTATGTCGCGAGCAAGGCAGGGCTGATCGGCCTTACTCGCGAGCTTGCGGCTAGCTGGGGGCGCCGGGGCGTTAGGGTAAATGCGGTGGCGCCGGGCTTTTTTCGTTCGCGTCTCGCTGATCCGGTGATCGACATCTATGAACGCTCGATCCAGGAAGACAATGTTATTCCCCGCATCGGTCGCGAAGGCGAGCTAAAAGGTATTGTTGTGTTCCTCGCGTCGGATGCATCGAGCTACATTACCGGCCAAACTATCGCCGTCGACGGTGGAATGACCGTCTAACTACCAGGCAGGCGTCAATCGCCAACAGCCCCGGTCTAACCGCCGCCCCCAACCTCTTCTTGCTTGATCAGCTTGGCCACCCAATAGATGTAATGAAAGCCTGAGAAGATGGCGAAGGCGGCGACCACTATGTAAACCGTAGGTAGGAACGAGCCGTTCCATTGCGGGTTGGCAGCGGCGAGCAGGATCAGTATCACGGCACTCACCTGGACAAACGTGCTTGCCTTGCCAAGCCACGATGGCTTAAAGCCCCGAAAACCGGTCATCATATTGATCGCACCGGCAACGGCGACGATCGCGATATCCCGGCCGATAACACAGGCTGTCACCCAGAAGGGCACAGGCAAATGACGGCCCTCCGACAACATTCCCGGAATCGTCAGCATCACGAACGCAGTCGTCAACAGGAGTTTGTCAGCGATGGGATCAATGATCGTGCCGAGTTCAGATTCCTGCTTGAGTCGGCGGGCGAGAAAGCCGTCAATACCGTCAGAGACGCCGGCGATGGTAAAAAAGAGCAGGGCCCAGCCTTCGCGGTGATAGACGAGCATTGTTGCAAAGACCGGTATCAATGCGATGCGCAGAAAAGTAAGTATGTTCGCAACTGTCCAGACGCGTTGGGGAGTTTGCGTGTCGCTCATTCCGCGGCTCGCAGCTCCAGAAGCGATATCTCGGGCGGGCATTGGTAACGCATGGGGACGACGACCGTACCGATGCCTCGCGTAATATAGATTTGTGACGAGCGGCGCGCGTGCAGACCGGCTTTCAGGCGGCGGCGAGGAAGAACGCGCTTCTCATCTCTGCGTACCTTAATCTGGCCACCGTGCGTGTGGCCGCTGAGGGTAAGGTCAATGCAATAGCGCGCGGCTTCGCGAAAGATAATGGGGTTGTGGGCGAGGAGTAGTTTCATCTCGTCGGGAAACGACCCCTTCAATGCCGCAGGCACGTCCGTCTTTCCGACCATGTGATCATCGACGCCGCAGAGCCAGAACGACGAGCCGCGGGCCTCGAATCGGAAGCCCTCGTTGACAAGCATCTTGATGCCCTCGCCGCGAAACAAGTCGGTGACGAGATCGGCGTCGGTCCAGTGATCGTGATTGCCGAGGCAGGCGTAGATTCCGTGCCTTGCCTTCAATCGTCCCAGCACGGCTGCCACCGGAGCTATGTACTGGCGTTCGTGCGAGACATAATCACCAGTGAGCAAAAACAGGTCGGGCCGTAGCCGATTGGCGACTTTCACCGCCCGCTCGATGTGTTTGAGGTCGGTGAATGGACTGTGATGCGTGTCGGAAAGGTGGACTATTTTTAGGCCGTCGAGTTTCTTTGGCAGGCGCTTAATAGAGATCTCAATGTGCTCGAGTGAGAGGCTTGTAGCCTCATCCAGTGCGAGCTTGGCCTTTTTTGACCAATTACTAGCGAGGGTGCTTATCGGCGCTTCAGAAGCGACGAGAGCGTTTATGCGTTCCGTCAACTTGACGCGTTTTGTAGCAGGTTCTGCCATGGAGAGGTTTGTGCAGTTTAGCGCGGCCGGGCGGCTATTACAATCTAGCTAGATACCCTTTATACGAAGAAATTTGCGCTTGCCGACCTGGAGTAGAACGCCTTCGGCGTCGACGGCGATGTCCGTATTTGCAGCCGTGGCCTTTTCGCCATTGACGCGGACGCCGCCTTGTTCGATCAGGCGGCGGGCCTCGCCCTTTGATGCTGCAAGGCCGGAGTCGGCCAAGAGTTGGGCGAGATTGTAGCTGTCGGTTGGCATCGTTCGCTCCTCGATCTCGTCTGGTATCTCTTTCTGAACAAAGCGGCGATTGAACTCGTCCTCGGCCGCGGTAGCATCCGCGGCGGAGTGAAAATCGGTGATGACGAGCTTGGCGAGGCTTACCTTTACGTTGCGCGGATTCTCGCCATTTGCGATCTGCGATTTGCGATTTGCGATCTCGGTTGGCGACAGATCTGTGAGCAGTTCGAAATACTTCCACATCATTTCATCAGATATGGACATCACCTTGCCGAACATTTCGCCGGGCGCATCTTCTATGCCGATATAGTTGTTCAGCGATTTCGACATTTTCTGCACGCCGTCGAGGCCCTCAAGCAACGGCGTGGTCATGATGACCTGCGGCTCCTGATCAAATTCACGCTGCAAATTGCGGCCCATCAGCAAATTGAATTTCTGGTCTGTGCCTCCGAGTTCAACATCAGATTCGAGAGCTACCGAGTCGTAGCCCTGCACGAGCGGATAGAGTAGCTCGTGGAGTGAGATCGGCTTCTCATCCTTGATCCGCTTGTCAAAATCGTCCCGCTCGAGGATCTGTTTGACAGTAGTTTTTGCACACAGCCGGACAAAATCGGCGGCGGCAAATTTGTCCATCCACTCGCCGTTGAAGCGCAGCTCGGTCTTTTGGGTGTCTAGCAGCTTCGACATCTGTTTTTTGTACGTTTCGGCGTTCGCATTGATCTCGTCACGCGATAGCGGCGGTCGGGTGACGTTCTTGCCCGATGGATCTCCGATCATGCCGGTGAAATCGCCGATCAGAAAAATGACCGTGTGGCCGAGTTCCTGAAAGGCCCGAAGCTTGCGAATGACTACGGTATGACCAATGTGGATGTCGGGGGCCGTCGGGTCGAGGCCGAGCTTGATGCGGAGCGGTTTGCCGATACTCGCGGACCGTTCGAGTTTCTTCCGCAGGTCTTCCTCACGAATCAGATCGACCGTGCCTTTCTTGAGGAATTCAAGTTGTTCGTCGATGGTCATAAAAACTAGATTCTATGCGAAACATCTATGGGCTACAATCAGCGTATGAGCGAGCTAAGCAAAATGCATCTTAGTTTCATTGGCTGCGGGGTGATGGGCGAATCGATGATCGCCGGGCTGGTGAGAAAGCAACTGGCCGATCCGGCCAATATTTCGGCGAGCCATCCGCGGGAAAGCCGCAGGTCCGAACTCGGTGAAAAACACGGCATTGCGACATTCTCGGGCAATGCTGACGCGGCGGAGTTTGTTGCCGGCCGCGAGAACTCGGCGGTCGTCATATGCGTGAAGCCGCAGCGGCTGGAGCGTGTGCTGAATGACCTGAAAGGTGTGTTGCACCCGGACCAACTTGTCATGTCGATAGTCGCCGGCGCGAGGATCGAGCATCTGGCTGGGGAACTTGGCACGGCTAAAGTCGTGCGCGCGATGCCAAACACACCGTCACAGATCGGCGCCGGCATCACGGCGTGGACTTGTACCGTCGCAGTCGATGAGGCGGAACGCGGTCATGTAAGCGAACTGCTCTCGGCGCTTGGCAAAGAGCTTTTTGTCGAGACGGAGAACATGATCGACATGGCCACGTCGCTTTCCGCTACCGGGCCGACCTATATATTTATTTATGGTCATGGAGGCGTTGACCGACGCGGGCGTCCATCTTGGCTTTTCGCGCGACATGGCCAAGGAGCTTGTGCAGGAGACGATGCTCGGCTCGGTCAAGTTTGCCATGGAATCGCACAAGCACCCGGCGGAACTCCGCAACATGGTCACCTCACCCGGCGGCACGTCTGCCGAAGCAATTTATCAAATGGAAAAAGGTACGCTGCGAACCGTGCTCTCAAAAGCCGTTTACGCGGCCTATAAGCGGGCAGTCGAACTAGGAAAGACGCGTTGAGAATAGGTAGTTGACTCAGCGAACATATTGTTGTCAGCGAGTCTTCTCAAGGCTTGACACTACAACATATAGTGATAGAATTCTAACCATTTCAGCCGTCTGCTGACGTCAAGCGTTTAATAATTTAGCCGATCGTTGCTCACGGGCCGACCTCAGAATGTCCCGCGGTTTGCGATCAGTGCATCTTAGGAGACAACCAAAGTGAAAAAACTGATCCTTGCTCTGTTAGTCCTGACTGTCGTGTCGATGGCCGCTGGCGTGATCGCTAAGCGAGCGGAGGCGGGCCGCATTATCTTCCGAACGGGCTCAACCGATGAAATCGATATAGCTAGTCGGTTGAGTCTTGACGTACTACGTTCGACCGCGGGCATTGACGTTGACGAGTTTCGTGTCAAGCGCGTCGAGATCGATGGCCTCAGGATGGCTCACACGCATGTGCAGCAGTTATTCCAGGGTGTTGCTGTTTGGGAGGGCGAGGCAATCGTCCATCTTAGGAACGACGGCACGCTGGCAAGAATTACGGACAACCTTAAGCGCGCGATCGCGGTAAGCACAACGCCAAACTTCAGCGAGAAGGACGCGATCACTATAGCCGAGCGCATGTATGCGGGCACAGCTCGCCAGACCAATCCCGCGATGGCTGAACTCTATATTTTCCGCGACGATGTGCGTGACCATTTAGCCTATCGGGTTGAGACGCCAAGGCTTGATGGCACAGATGCGACGTCAGCACCGGTCGTATTCATAGATGCCCACACGGGCGAGAAGCTCTTTACATACGACAACCTGCAAACGGGCAGCGGCAGTTCGCTCTACAGCGGAACGGTAACGATCGATACAAGTTCAACTGGCGGCACGTTCTATATGGAGGACCTGACGCGAAAAATGGGTACCTTCAACATGAATAACACGGGAAATACATCGACTGGGACCGGCGGAACGCAGTCCCGGTTCACCGACGCTGATGACAACTGGACGGCAACAAATGCCAAAGCCGGCGTGGACGCACATTATGGCGCACGATGGACGTACGACTATTTTCTGAATGTGCACAGCCGCAACGGTATTAATGGCAGTGGCGGCCCGGGGACGACGACCGCTGCTGCGAACAGCTTGGTCAGCCTGATAACCTCACGAGTTCATTTTGGCAGTAATTACAACAATGCCTTCTGGTATCAAAACAAGATGACCTATGGTGACGGCAACGGTACGGCGTTCTCGCCGCTTACGACTATCGACATTGCCGGCCACGAAATGACGCATGGTGTTACTGAGAAGACGGCCAACCTGACCTATCAGGGCGAATCCGGCGCGCTCAATGAATCAATGTCCGACGTATTTGGGGCCTTGGTTGAATCTTATGCCCGCGGTGGCGTGGTCAACGGTGATACCTGGAAGATCGGTGAGCAGTCCTACACGCCGGCCACGTCCGGAGATGCACTCCGTTATATGAACAGTCCGCATCTGGCCGGAAACGGGGGATTTACGTCGGATGACGACCCGGATCATTATTCAGAACGGTACACTGGGAGTAGCGACAATGGCGGTGTCCATATCAATTCGGGCATCGCAAATCACGCATTCTATCTGGTAGCAAATGGCGGCACACATCACCGCAGCGGTGTTACCGTGACTGGAATGGGTACGACGGATGCTGCACGTATCTGGTACCGAGCACTCACCGTGTATATGACGGCGAGCACAAATTTTTCGGGTGCTCGGGCCGCAATGCTCAACGCCGCGACTGACCTATTCGGATCGTCGAGTACGCAATATACGGCAACGGCGACTGCCTGGTGTGCGGTCGGTGTCGGTACATGTCCCGGTTCGACGCCGACGCCAAGCCCGAC
>CAZMQR010000132.1:0-6799 GCA_964568325.1 uncultured Chloracidobacterium sp.
AGGCCCCGGATGCAGGAATTTGCGGCCGATGCGGTTGTCCATTCCCATTCCGCGGGCGACATCGTGGACATCGCAGCCGATGGCGTCGCACAGATTCGCGATCTCATTGATGAAGGTGATCTTGGTCGCGAGGAAAGCATTCGCCGCATACTTTATCAACTCGGCAGCCTCGAGTGAGGTGATGACGATCGGCGTTTCGATCAGGTAAAGCGGGCGATAGAGGTCTTTCATTACCTCGATGGCCCGTGCCTCATTGCTGCCGATCACGACACGGTCGGGGCGCATAAAATCGGCGATGGCCGCACCTTCGCGAAGAAACTCAGGATTGGAGGCCACGCCGAACTCGGTCTCAGACGTGAGATTCTCCGTGACAAACTCGCGAAGCCATTTACCGGTGCCGACCGGAACGGTCGATTTTGTGACAAGGACCTTGTAGTCGCTCATCGCATTGGCAATGTCCTTGGCCGCCTGCTGATAGAAACTCATGTCAGGCGAACCATCCTCCTTTGGCGGTGTGCCAACGGCCAAAAAGACGACTTGAGCCGGTTCTACGGCTTCCGCGATGTCGGTCGTGAAATGCAGGCGGCCTGCGGCAGAGTTCTTCTCGACAATTGTGTCCAGGCCCGGTTCGTAGATCGGGATAATGCCCTGTTTGAGTTTGTTGACTTTCTCCTGATCGACGTCAACGCAGGTAACATCGACCCCAAACTCAGCGAAACACGCTCCGGTCACAAGGCCTACATAACCGGTCCCAACGACTGCAATATGCATAGTTCAATAACCAACCAGATACAATACTATTAATAGCGACGAATATCAGGCAAAACGATGCGGGTCACGCGTTAACATGACCCGCAAAGTCGGAGATCGGTTCTAAATCGAATTACCGCGTAGGGCTGACGATGATCGGGCCGCCGCCGGTGTTCGTATTGTTGTTGCCGAGAAGGATCGCCACCACGCCGATTCCGGCACCGAGCAGGATCAACCAGGGCAGTCCCGCGATGGACGGGCCCGGAGAAGAGTCCGGACGGAAGCACGGTTTGCAGCCCGTCTGAACGAGGCTTCCGGCAATTGCAGTGGTCCCGGCAGCTACCTGCTTGTCATCCGCTCCCTGACGCATCGTGACGAGGCCCGATGTAGTGTCGACGTGCGTATGGGAACACTCGACCTCGACCAGGAAATTGTCCGCCTGTGACGTATCGGCCATCACAGTAGCATGTTTTGTCGTGACCGTAGCCGAAACTCCTGCCGAGTTCGCTACACGGGTCTTGCCCTCCGACAGCATCGCAATAATGCTCGAATCAGAGAACTGCAGCGTGACATTGGAGTTAGCCCCGACCTCAACACGTCCGGCCTTGCCCAGATCGATAGTGGCGCTTGAATTGTCAGCGGTTCCGATGACCGCGCCGGACAGGATCGTCGAATTAGAAACGGCCGGCTGCCCGTTCACTGTGACCTGGCCGGTAACCGTGATCGCGGCCGTATCGCCGGGCATCGCAAAAGCGACCATCGAGTATACGCACCAGACTGCCGCCGCCGTGAATGTTGTAACCGACTTCCGTATAATTGTTTTGCCGAGCATCTGTATAATCTCCTCCTGAATCAATCCATTGGCCAATTAAAAGCAATTACCGAGGGTCCCGAATAGCCAAAAGCTACCGGACAGGGCTGATCGTGCCGCTGCCTCCGCCAAAATCCGAGTCATTACCGGCCCGAGCTGTCATGGCAATGACAACTGCTGCACCGCCGACCAGGAGGACCCATGCCCACCAGTCGAGGCCGCCGGCCTTTTTCGTGGTCTGCTGCGTACCTGCGGTTGTGGCGTTTGCACTCTCGCCGGCATTTACGGTCATGGTATCGCCGGTCAGGTTCTTAACGCTCATTCCTTTTGCGGCACTGAGAACAGTCATGCTTCCCGCGGTCAGGTCACCCGTTACGTTGTCTCCATCCACATTAAATGCAAATGTCGAACTCGGGGCCAGCGAGATACGGCCCGCTTTGCCTAGATTGACGGTTGCGCCAAAGGCATCCGGCGTGGTGATCGTACTCGAAGAAAAGACGGTCCGGCCGCTCTTCGAGGGCTCACCGTTCACCGTCACAAAGGACGTATCATCGCTACCATTGACGATCAGTTCGCCTACGGCTTTGCCGGAATTCGCAAGAGTTACCATCGAATAGGTAGCGATCAGCGTGATCAACAATCCGGTTGACACCGCTTTCTGAATCCACAGTTTGCTGTTCATAGTTCTCCTTATTCAGACCCGAATGAAAATTTCTAAAATCAAACCTTTTCAATCTTTTACACGAATCGCGCCGCGATGTCAATGAATCGCGGTCGACACGCTGCAAAAGTCAAGAATATCGTTTCCCGAGCTTATCTTACTGCCTAAGCTAAGATTTGATACCTATTTATAGCACAACCGAAGCAAATTTCAAATGCAAATTAGAGAAAATGATCTTTGTCATTCAGTCGCAAGAGAGTGATTCTTTGCCATGCCCCCGGCTTTCTGGTCTAATCGGCTCAAGGATCTGTGTCTTCGGAGGTTCTGCGAAATGAGAAAAAGCTACTTTCTATTGCTGATCATCCCGCTGTTTGTCTGGAATTGTACCAGTTCGCCCACCGAAAAACGTATCCGCATCGGATTCGCGATGGATACGCTCAAGGAAGAACGGTGGCAGCGTGACCACGACGCCTTCAAGGCGCAATGTGCCAAGATGGGCGTCGATTGCGAGATAACCGTTGCCGACAATAAGGCCGACAAGCAAGCCAACGACGTCGATAACCTCCTTACAAAAGGTATTGACGTGCTCGTGATCGCGCCGCACGATGCGACGCAGGCGGCGGCGATGGTCGATAAGGCCAAGGCGCAGGGCATTCCTGTAATTAGTTATGATCGTCTGATCAACTCGGACAAGATCGACGTTTATATTTCGCATCAGGTGCCCGTCATCGGACAAAGGATCGCCGAGTATGCGATACAAAAGGTGCCAAAAGGAAATTATGTGATCGTCGATGGATCACCTAAAGACAACAATGCCGTGATAATGAAAAAGGAGTATACGAAGCTGCTCCAACCTCTTGTCGATAAAGGTGACATCAAGATCGTGGCCGAAAACTTTATTGACGACTGGAAGCCTGAGCTTGCTCTTAACTTCGCCGAGAATGCTCTTACACAGAACAATGACAACATACAGGCCTTTGTCGTCTCGAATGACGGTATGGCCGGCGGCGTTATATCGGCGCTCGCTAAGCGCGGCCTTGCGGGCAAGGTCCTCGTGACGGGCCAGGACGCAGGGCTTGAAGCCCTTCAGAACATCGCCGAAGGCCGACAGACGATGACCGTTTATAAGCCGATCATTCCGCTCGCCACCATCGCGGTCGAGTCGGCGATCAAGCTCGCCAAAAAAGAGAAACTCGAGACAAAGCCGTTCATGAATGATCATCTCAAGAAGGATGTTCGGGCGATCCTTCTGGAAGTTACGGCCGTTGATAAGGCGAACCTGATGGACACCGTGATAAAGGACGGTTACGCGAAATACGAGGACGTCTATAAGAACGTCCCCGAGGCCGATCGGCCAAAGAGGCCATGATGCGAAAGGCGCTGGCCGGCGATCTCGGCGGCACACATATGCGGCTCGCGGTTGTTGACGAGGGCGGCTCGCTCGTTTCGCAGGTGGTCAAAGAGCGCGTGCCGCACGCGGTGTCGCCAGACGGGCTTATAGGGCTTATTCGAACGATGGCTGACACGTTCTCGGGTGAGGCAATTGATGCAGTTGCCATTACTGCTCCGGCACCGGCCGCAAAGGATTTTGACGGCGTCCTTACAAAATTGCCCAATCTGCCGAGCGTGACGGGCATGAATCTTAAGGTAGCGCTTTCGAAGGCCTTTCACCTTCCGATCACCATCGAAAACGACGCCACGGCTGCTGCCATTGGCGAAGCCTGGGTCGGGGCGACGCGAGGCGTCGGCGACTCTATCTGTGTCACGTTAGGCACCGGTATCGGCGGCGGGATCATACTCGGCGGCGAACCGCATCGCGGCCCTGATGGTTCGGCGGGCGAACTTGGCCATTTTTCCGTCGAGCCTGACGGGCCACCTTGCAATTGCGGCAGCCACGGATGTGTCGAACAGTTCGCTTCGGCGACCGCGATCGTGCGAATGGCGGCCGAAAAAGGCCTGCTTAGGGAAACATCCGAGGATATCTATAAAGAATGGGAGCAAGGCGACGAACGTGCCGTGGCCGTATTCACCTCGATGGGGCGTTATCTGGGTATCGTTCTCGCAGGCCTTATCAATACGCTGAATCCCGACGCGATCGTCATCTGCGGAGGTGCGTCGGGAGCATGGGATGCGTTCATACCCTCGCTGCGAGAGGAGATACATCTCCGCTCTTATCCTGCGCCGGCCGCGCGTGCCCTCATTGTGCGAGGAGAGCTCGGTGACAACGCGGGGATCATCGGCGTAGCGCGCTCGGCTTTCCTGTCGCTGCTAGCTTGCAAATCCTGAGTTGATTCCCATATACTAATTGTTTGCTGAGATGCGCTGGATCGGCCTAAGTGGGTTCGCACCCACTTTTTCTTTTGGGGTTGAAAAGCTATGGACAAGCAAGCGATAGCGACACGGGTCAGAAGTATTGCCGAATCGGTCGCGGCCAAGACGAATACGGAACTTGTCCAGGTAGAAGCGGCGGGAACAAATCGCGATCTCGTACTGCGTATCTATATTGATAAGGAGAACGGTGTAACGCTTGATGATTGTGCTGCGTTCTCACAGGCGGTCGAGGCCGTTTTAGACGCGGAGGACGTGATCCCGGTGCGATACGTGCTCGAGGTTTCGAGCCCCGGAATTGAACGCGAGCTGTACTCGCTGCATGATTTCGAGCGGTTCACAGGCAAGCTGGCAAAGTTGAAGACAAAGGACGAGATCGACGGCCAGAGGGCATTCGTCGGCATGATCGCCGGAGTGGACGGTGACGTTGTTTCGTTCGACGACCGCAGCCGCGGCCGGATGAACCTAAAATACACCGATATCGCGAAAGCGAATCTCAAGATCGATCTCGGAAAGGAGTTTGGCGGCCGATGACCGCCTTAGAAGGTATGAACAATCGACGCATCGCGAGGGTAATATGACATCCTCGATCGGACAGAGTATTGATCTCTTGTGCAATGAGCAGGGCCTCGACCGCGAACTGGTCATCGAGGCAATGAAGGATGCCGTGCGCGCCGCGGCCCGCAAGCAGTTTCGGGACAAGACCGGCGACAGCGTGCAGGTCGAGTGGAATGCCGAGGAAGGTGAGATCGAGGTTTCGGCTGAGAAGACCGTCGTCGAAGAGGTCGAGGATTCGCTGACCGAACTCTCGCTCGTGGATGCTCAGGAAATGGCCGGTGACGAAGTCGAGATCGGCGATACGCTGCTTATCCCGCTCGAGCGTGAGGAGATGGGCCGAATTGCGGCGCAGACGGCCAAGCAGATCCTCGTCCAGAAGGTGCGCGAGGCCATTCGCGAAAAGGTTTACGACGAATACATCGATCGTAAGGGCGAACTTATCAACGGCACCGTCAAGCGTTTTGAGCGGGGCGACATGATCGTCGATCTCTCCAACAACCTTGAGGCCGTCGTCCCGCGTCGCGAGCAATCGCGTGGCGAGATGTGGAATCAGGGCGAACGCATCCGCGTCGTCATTATCGTCGTCTCCAAGGTACTGTAGGGCCAGCAGATCTTCTGTTCGCGTGCCTCGTCCGAATTGCTCAAGCGGCTGTTCGAGATGGAGGTGCCTGAGATCTACGACGAGACCGTCGTTATCAAATCGGCCGTGCGCGAGCCGGGCGACCGTGCCAAGATCGCCGTCACGTCCAACGAGAAGGACGTCGATCCGGTCGGTGCGTGCGTTGGTATGAAGGGCTCACGCGTGCAGGCGATCATCAAGGAATTGCGCGGCGAGAAGATAGATATCATCGAATGGTCAGACGAGCCGTCGGTGTTTGCCGCAAATGCACTTTCGCCGGCAAAGGTCTCGCAGGTCCGCATTACAGATATCGAGGGCCGCCAGATGGAGGTCATCGTGGGCGAGGACCAGTTGAGCCTCGCCATCGGCAAGAAGGGGCAGAACGTCCGGCTTGCGGCACGTCTCGTCGGATGGGAGATCAAGATCGTCAGCGAGGAACTGCTGAAGAAGGAGATCGCCAAGCAGATGGGCCGGATGATGGCGTCGGGCGAGGCGGTGCCGATCGCGGCGCTTGAGGTCGTGAACGCTACGCAGGCCGAGACGCTTGCTGAGAAGGGCATTGACGATATCGAGAAGCTCGCTGATACGTCGGTTGACGACCTTGTGGATTACCTCGACCTTAGCCTTGATGAGGCTGAGGCGATCAAGGTAGCGGCCGCCGCTATCGTCAAGGCCCGCAACGTCGAGATGGGCCTTGATACTGAGGACGAAGCGGAAGCCGAGGGTGAAGACCGCGGCGGAAGCAATGGACGACGCGCCGTCTGACGTGTCCGAGGTTGAAACGGCCGTAGAGACGGCCGAGGAAGTGTCCGGCGACGTTAACACCGAGGCCGAGGAGAAATGATCGTGGCCGCTCGTGAAGCGGTGATTCGAAGCGAACGGGAATATGGCAACTGGCAAAGGCAGCATCAGGGTCTATGATCTGGCACGCGAGGTGAAACAGGACACAAAGCGTGTCATGGAAGACCTGCGCCGTGAGGGAGCCGACGTTAGCGTGGCATCAAATTCCGTGAGCTTTGATCTGGCCGAAAAGGTCAGGAACAAGTACACCGGCAAGGACGAGGAGCCGGAT
>CAZMQR010000133.1:0-2519 GCA_964568325.1 uncultured Chloracidobacterium sp.
AGTCGCGGTCTGAGTGCGGCTGAGATCGCGGCAATTCACGCCGCCGGCTCTAGCGGCACATGCGGCGGCAGTTGTCCACCGGGAGGTTCAACTTACACGGATAGCTTTACGAATGGCCTCGATCCGTCGTATTGGTCGGTGATCCAGACTACGCCCGGTCTATTCTCGGTCGATACATCTCAGGGCGACGTGCGCCTTGCCAAGACCGCGATGAACAGCCCGGGCGGTGTTCAGAATGTGGCCGTGCAGTTGAATCTGGCGGCATTGGGCGGACAGATCAGCGGCGATTTCTCGACGCAGGTCGATTTTCGCAACGCAGTGATCGGCCCGGCGATCGACCAGATAGAACTGCACACGACGTTTGCTGACGACTCGTTCATGTTTGACGTGTATGACAACGGCTGCGCGAACCCGAACGTCCACGTCTGGAATGGCTCGCTGCAGGGCTGCACGCCGACGGCAGCCACGGGCGGGACATTCAAGATCGCGCGTGTCGGATCGACGCTCAGCGGCTATTTCAACAACAATCTGATATTCTCGCAAAGCAACTCTTCGCCACTCACTCGTCTCGAGTTCGTACTCCAACTCCAACCCGGCTCGAACGATATGACATCGGTCACGTTCGACAATTTCTCGCTCACCGGCGGCTCGTGCGGGTGTCCGATCACCTCACCGGAGAACAAGATCAGCTGGTGGCGCGGCGAGGGCAATCCCGTTGACAGCGTCGGCACAAACAACGGAACGCTTGTCGGCGGCACGACATACACCACGGGAAAAGTTGGGCAGGCCTTCAATCTGAACGGTTCAAACGCGGGGGTCACCATACCGCACAATACAAACCTTGACGTAAATCCTGGCGGGTTCTCCGCCGAATTCTGGATGAAGGCAAACGGTGCCCAGGGTGGGCAGGCGCTTGTGATGGACAAATCTCACGGCTTTGTCGACTCCGCCGGGTGGGCATTTCAGGCAACGGACGGCTCTTCGAATCGAATAGCGTTCTTCATGGGAGCCGGTGGCGGAGGGGCATCAAACTTTGTCGGCGTTGGCTCAAACGTCAATCCCTTCGACGGCAATTTTCACCATGTGGTAGGCACATGGGACGGCGCGTCAATTCGACTATACATCGACGGCGTTCTGCAGGGCACCACACCGTTTACGGCGCCCGTCAATAACACGCGGGCCGTCAATATCGGGTATGCGTGGGGCGGAGGCTCAAATCAGCGGTGGTTCAATGGCATTGTCGATGAGGCCGCCATCTATGGCCGTGCCCTGACGCAGGCGGAGATCTTTGCCGCAGCCGGAGTGTGTCCGGGCGGGCAATGCGTAGGCGGCTGGCCGCTCGGTGTATGGCAGCAGGGAGTAAATGGCCATTATTATTCGGTCCAGGAGATAACCGGGGGCGAGTATGGCTGGGGCGTTGCACGTAATCAGGCAAGACGCCTCACAGCGCCAAACGGCGCACGGGTCGATCTCGCAACGATGACTTCCGAGACCGAGAATACGTTCATATTCAATGGCATCAATTGCCCAACCTACTGGGCACTTGACACGGCGAATAACAACGAGGGGCCAAATCACGGCGGCTACCAGTTTAACAAGCTTGCCGAGCCGGCAGGGAACTGGGCTTGGGTTACGGGCGAACCTTTCTCGTTCACCGCCTGGCTTCCCGGCGAGCCTAACAATTCCAGCGGTATTGAGGACGTGGCGGGGTACTTTGGTCTGGGAAACAATCGCTCGGCAAACTGGAACGACCTTAGTACCGGAACAGGCTCCGTTGTCCGATATTATGTCGCCGAGTCGCTCGACCCAACGGCGTGTGCGACCCCGCCGCCGAGCATGGTTTCGTGGTGGCCGGGCAACGGGAACGCGAATGACATTGTGAGCGGCAACAATGGGACGGCGCAAGGAAACGTCGGTTTTGCCGAAGGATTTGTTAACCAGGCGTTTCGTGTCTCTACGCCGGGCGGATCGTTCTCCGTGGGCAACCCGACAAACCTGCAGCTACAAAACCTCACGATCGATGCCTGGGTGAAGCTCGATCCAGCCGCGCTCACTAGCTTTGGACCTGCGGTGTTTTCCTATGGTAACGGTGGCTACGGATTTGGTATCTCCGGCCCATCTCATCCGGGCCGGCAGCTTGGCGAGTTGTTTTTTACACACGTCGGGTCAACGAATATCGGCTCAGGGATCCTTAGGATCACTGACAATGGTTGGCACCATATCGCTGTTACCAAAAACGGTGGCGACGTGATCTTTTATCTCGACGGCGTTCCGAGTGTTCCGCAAACTTACGATCCTACGTTCACATTCACGACCAATGCAGCGATCTCGGTGTCGAATGGGGACACGTCGGATACTGTTCTGTTCGATGAGCTCGAGGTCTTTAACCGCGCGATAACGCCGCAGGAGATACAGGCGATCGTTGTTGCCGGCCCATCAGGCCATTGCCCGGTCGCCGGTCCGACGCCAACGCCAACTCCGACACCAACCCCGACGCCTACTCCGACGCCTACTCCGAC
>CAZMQR010000133.1:2619-6798 GCA_964568325.1 uncultured Chloracidobacterium sp.
CGCCAACGCCAACTCCGACACCAACCCCGACGCCTACTCCGACGCCTACTCCGACGCCGACTCCTACGCCTACTCCGACGCCGACTCCTACGCCTACACCGACGCCGACTCCTACGCCCACACCGACGCCGACTCTTACGCCAACGCCGACTCCTACGCCGACTCCTACGCCCACGCCTACGCCTCCGGCACATCGGGCGGCGTTCGATTATGACGGCGATGGACGAGCCGATGTGTCCGTATTCAGGCCCTCGGAGACGTTCTGGTATCTGGATCAGTCAACCGCCGGCTTTAAGGCGATGCAATGGGGCCTCTCGACCGACCGGATAACGCCCGCGGATTACGACGGTGACGGCAAGACGGACCTTGCAGTTTATCGCCCGAGCGAAGGTATATGGTATGTGCTCCGCAGTTCTGACGGCACATTCCAGATCGTGAAGTTTGGCCTGCCCGACGACCTGCCGGCACCCGCAGACTACAACGGTGACGGCGTTGCGGATATCGCGGTATTTCGCGCATCGGATGGGATCTGGTGGATCGAATACAGCGGCTCTGGCAGCGACGGCCGTAGCGAAACCGCGATTGAATTCGGGCAGGCCGGCGACGTCCCTGCTGTTGCAGATTACGACGGCGACGGCACGACCGACATTGCGATATTCCGACCGTCAGACGGTGTCTGGTACATGTTACAGTCCACCGAAGGCCTGCTGGGCGTAAAATTTGGTCAGGACGGCGACCTGCCGACCCAGGGCGACTACAACGGAGATGGCCGCGCGGACGTTGCCGTTTATCGGCCGTCAACGACCTACTGGTATATCGACGATCCTGCGATCGACTATTACTTCTTTAAGTGGGGCCTGCCGGGCGATATCCCAGTCCCGGCCGACTACGATGGCGACACTGTGTACGACATATCGGTGTTCCGGCCCGATGGCGGCATCTGGTTCATCCGCAGCAGTATCGACGGTTCATTTACGATCACGCGGTTCGGGAAAGATGGCGATATTCCGACGCCAAGTGCCTACATACGATGAAATAAAGGCCGGCGGCAAACGTAACGTGACCGCCGGTCATTTATCTCGATCTAATGTGCTCGGCTATTCGGTCCCGTCGGGAATGATCTGCACGTTCGCAGTGAAGTGCCCTGAGTTGTCATCGAGATTACCCTCGTTTATTCCGAGAAAAAGGGCGCCGTCACGCGTCGCCACGAACTCACGTTCGGCTCCGATATAGATAAAATCGTTGTTGTCGTCGCCGATCACGGCGACGAGGGCTCCGGTCGCGACATTCTTGAGCAGCTTTTGCTCATCAGCGATCGAAGGCACCCCTGCCGGTGGAGAGGATTTGCCCTTCCCGAGCGAAACTTTTCCATCGCCGCTGATGCGGATCCGTTGGCCCTTCGTTACGACCCAGCCTGTGTTAGTCCAACCATTCGCCGTATTATCGGCCAACACTTTGACGCGCCATTCGATAGGCTTCATCTTTTCGCCGGAGGATGGCGACGTTCTGACAGGCGGATTCGACACAACCTTCGCGGGCGGCCCGGAATCCTGCTGGTACGAGGCGTTCTGGTTGACGGTCGAGCCTGACGTTGAGCCGGCCTGTGACTCAAATTGGATCGATTCGATCTCGCTGGCCAGAAACGTCAACTCCCGCCGGCGCGAACCTTCGCCCATAACGACGATGAACTTACCGCCGCCAAAACTGACGATACTTCCTTTGATGATGCTGCCATCCTTGAGTTTGATCGTGTCCGCGATCGCGAACGCCGACATCGCAAGAACGATCACCGAGGCAGCAAGAATGCGGGCCGCCATTCTGTAAAACAACATATTTCCTCCGTACGGGCAGGGCGTTAGGCGTCCATGCCGACAGACATTCATCAGACACGAACTACGGTCTGAGGATTGATGTTACCGATATTGGTTGAGTTGCAAAATTTGCTGTGAAGGGCAAATTCAATTGCGATGATACACAATAGCCCGTTCGATGTAAATCAGTTTATTTGTCGCCGGATCACAAGCCTGGCAGGCCCTTGGTGCGGCGCCAGCCGATCAACCTGACGCCAAGGACAAACAGGAATATGGCGAATGCGGGCGAGAGGGTAAGGAACGGTGCCCTGCCCAACTGCGTCAGGTCGCCTGCCGCCGTGAGCATGTTACCAAGGCTCGGCTCAGGCTCCTGCAATCCGACGCCCAGGAAAGACAGGGCAACCTCGGCAAGGAGAAATGCCGGCAGGATCAACGTTGCCTGTATGAGAAGCGGCGTAGCGATATTTGGCAGAATGTGACGGCGCAAGATGGCCGTCTCGCTAGCCCCGATCGACCTCGCCGCGGTAACGTATTCCCGTTCCTTTACAGTAAGAACGAGTCCTCTTGTAAGTCGTGCGACCTCGGCCCAGCCCGTCAGCGCAAAGATGCCGATCAGCAGTAACCCGGCGGTCAGCGGCGGCAATTCGAGCGGAAAGGCCGCCCTCGCAGCCAAGATCAGGATCAGCGTTGGCAGCGATATCATCGTATCGGTAACGGCCATAAGGAGTCCATCGACGCGTCGGCCCGCGTAACCCGAAACGCAGCCGATGAGAATGCCGATCAGGCACGCAAGCAACATGCCCAACGGGCTGACGACCAATGAGAAGCGGATCGCATATAGCAAACGCGAGAATCGGTCGCGTCCAAGCTGGTCGGTACCAAGAAGCCGAACCTTTGGCCCGTCCTCACCCGTCCCCAAAAGGTGGATGTTCAGATCCGTCAGCCCAAACAGTGAGTAACTGCTGCCGCGAGAAAAAAACTCGATCGGGAACGGATGCTGATCATCGTCCGCATACTGCATATCGCGGGCGTCTACCAAGCGGCGTGCATAGATAAAAGGCCTAATGTGAAACGAACCTGTTCTGTCAAAAAACCGCACCGCGGTCGGCGGTGCCGATGGTTCCAGCCTGGACTGTTCGCGATAGTCGTATGGCGACAAGAATCCGGCGAAAGCCGCCGCACCGCCAAAGACAAACAGGATCGCCAGGCCGGCCGTCATCGCCCTGCGCCTATCTGGTCGATACGATCCGGCGGTGGCAGTCCTCATTTGTTTCGGTATGGCTGAATTCGCGGGTCATTGACGACCTGCAACACCTCGGCGAGCGTATTGCCGATCCAGACCGCGGCACTGGCAACCAGGACGATCCCCATTACGAGTGGAACGTCACGGCCGCGGACCGCTGACACCATCAATGCACCGATGCCCGGCCAGCTGAGAACTGTTTCGACAATGACGGAACCGCCGAGCAAGGCGCCAAATGCGAGGCCAAAGAGCGTCAGGAATGGATTGAGCGCGACGCGCAGGGCATGCTTTGCGACCACAGTCCATTCGCCTAGTCCCTTTGCACGCGCAAGGCGAACGAAATCTTCGTCCATTACTTCCTTTAGGCCGTCATGGACCTGTGCAAGAAACAGCGAGATCAAGGGTATCGCCAGCACTATAGCCCCTGAAATGAGCAGAAATGAGTTAGTCTCGCCTGCCACTGGCGCAGCGATCGATAGCCGCAGCGATATCACGAGAACGATGAATGCGAGCACCACGCGCGGCGTTGACGCAGCGACAAGGATCAGGATATCGATCGCTCCCTCCAGCAAACGACTGCGATAGCGGGCGGACATCAGGGCCAGGCCGAGCGAAACCGTTATGCTGATCGCCAGGGCTGAAAGGCTGATCATCAGGGTGTTCTGCAGTCGGGCCCCGACGAGGCCGCTTACAGGCATCTTGAAGGCGAACGATTCGCCCAGATCGCCCTGAACAGCCGAGCCCAGCCACGAGCCATAGCGGACAAGGAACGGCCGATCAAGTCCATAGACTTCGCGCAGTTTGTTGATAGTCTGCTCCGATACCTGCGGATTGTCTCGAAGGCCCGAAAACGCATCACCACCGGCCGCCGACAAAAGAGCGAACGTAATGATCGACACGCCCAGTATCATGAGCAGGCCGTGGAGCAGTTTCTTGATCAAGAATCGAAGCATCGATCGCGGACGCGAACTTTGAAACATTCTTTACTATCGCTCGCGCAATTGCAAAAACACAGCCTCAAATCCCGGCGCGTCGATGCTGCCCTGCGATAAAAAAAGGGCGAGGTGGTGAGCCTCGCCCTTTTCAGTCATGTCCGCCTGTTGCGGAGCGTGTCTAGTTGTTCGT
>CAZMQR010000134.1:0-6747 GCA_964568325.1 uncultured Chloracidobacterium sp.
TAACGTTGTTGAGAACTACGCCAAAGACCTTTGCACCGATCTCCTGCAATAGCTGGCGCGACCGCTTGACGACCTGCCGCGAGCTCTTGCCTGAATGGACCACGAGGATCACGCCGTCCACCATTGACGCGATCAGAACGCCGTCAGTAAATGAAGCGATGGGCGGCGAATCGACGACGACATGCGTGAACTTCTTCTGCAGCAGTTTAAGCAGGGTCGCCATCTGTTCCGAACCGATAAGTTCCGCCGGATTTGGCGGTATTGGCCCGGACGTCAGCAGATAGAGCTTTGTACGTTCATCCTGTCGAACCGCATTATCGATCTCGGCGTCGCTTAGTTCGCTTGCCAGGAGCGTGCTGAGCCCATTGCCGTTCTCGATACTAAAGACATTATGCAGCCTCGGCCGCCGCATATCTGCATCAATGATCAGGACCCGAGCACCGGTCTGTGCAAGGCTGATGGCAGTGTTGGTCGCCGTCGTTGTCTTGCCTTCAGACGGAAGGCTCGACGTTATAAGCAGTGATTTCGGGGCGTGTCCGGCGGTCGAGAGCAGGATCGAAGTTCTCAGATGCCGATAGGCCTCGGCCAGCGACGAGCGTGGATCGGCTGAGATCAGCAAAGGTGATGTCGGCACATCTTCCTCAGGCTCATTGGCACCGACCAGGAGCAGCTTTCGCTTAGGGATCGAATCGATCGTAGGTATCGCTGCGAGGGCTGGCAACTGAAGATAGTTTTCGATCTCTTCGGTCGTCCGAATCGTGTCATCGAGGTACTCAAGGAAAAGCGCAAGGCCCATTCCAAACAGGGTCGAAAGCAATAACGCCGCCGTCACGGTCATCAGTCGACGCGGCCCGACTGGGATATCCGGCGGTATCGCGATCTCTATCACGCTAATATTGTTGTCCGAGCCCTGGGCCGCGATATCGTTGCCGCTGACCTGCTTGCGCAGATTGTCGAGAAAGCCCTTGTTGGTATCGATGTTCTGCTGCAGCAGCTTAAGATTGACAGCACCACTATTCTGGCTCTGCGCCTCTTCGTACTGCTTATTAAAATCGACACGAAGTTTATCTTCCTTGTCCTTCGCACTCAAGTACTTAGTGCGGAGATTCTCAAGCAGGCTTTTGGTGGTCCGCTGACGATACGATTCGAGTTGACCGTTGAATTTCGCAACTGCTTTATCGATCGAATCCTCATAACTCTTGATCTGAGCATCGATCTCACGGATCTCCGGAGCCCCTTCCTGAAACTCCTGCAGCTTTTGAGCTCGCGTCTGCCGAAGGTCGGCAATCTTCTTAAGAGTGTCAGACTGGTACGCACGAATGTTGTTTTCCTGCTCCGTGATGAACCGGGCCATCTGCTCCTCGACCATCGATTTGACCTTGTCGGGCGAGTTATTCACCGTGAGGAACTGAGCCTCGGCTGTCTTTCGATCATTCTCGGCGACGAGAAGGTCCTTGTTGAGTCCCGCGAGCCTCTCGATCACGATGGTTTGTTCTCCGGTTGTCTTGAGGATGCCTTCGCTTTCCGTCAATTCGACGAGCTTCTGCTCATCATTCTTGATCTCCGACTGCAGGGTCCCAATTCGCTCCTGTAAGAAATCGTTCGTCTTGCGGCTCGTACCAGAACGTTTTTCCTGATTTTGGTTGGTAAACGTTTCCGCGATGCTGTTGACGACGTACGCCGCAACCTCAGGGTCGTTGTGCTGAAATGAGATCTGTATTAGTCGGGTATCCTTGACCGTAGCTCGGGATTCGCGGATCGGGTCAAGACTGAGATTCTTTTTAATAACGTCAACAAACGGAGCTATCCTGACAGCTTCCGCGATCTCTTCAGATGTTGCGAGATTCGACTCAGAAAGGTCCGGAGCATCAGATTTTGGCTTGTCCTCTGTTGCTAGGCCCAGCGAACGCAAGATCGAACGCCATCCTGAGGTTGTTCCTTCAGCCTTAAGTTTCTGAAACTCAGGGTTCTCGTCGAGGCTGTGTTCCTTAATCACTCGACGCAGCAGGCCGTCGCTGTAAAGCAGTTGCAACTGTGTATTGAAGTACGCCGGATCGGATGTCAACACGGGGCGCTGTCGGTCGCTGGTTAGGAGTTCCGGATTGGTCTGTTCGAGGTCAACCTGAACCACCGCCCGAGCGGAATAGACGTTTGGCTTTCGCGCCATATAGATCGCAGTCAGCGTCGTTATCAAAACCGCGATGCCAACGACGAGCCATAGCCTTTTCCTTATTGCCCTCCAGTACTCGAGCAACTGAAGCCCTTCGCCTGGCGCTTCACGATACGAAGGATATCGGCCGGTCTGCACAGACGAATCCAATGCCCGCTCCAACTCGGCAGTTTCATTTAGCGACGGTCGAACTAATTCGCGCGATTCTTTCATCGTAGAGCAATATGGGCCGATCCAAGCTACGGGATCCGGTAGGCGGCGCTAGGAAGCGCGGTCTTTATGGATCTCGCGATCCCATTCAGGATCGCTCTGGCCTTATCCTGAGAGATCGCGACGATATCGTTTGGTTCAAGATACGGGTCCCTAGCCTTCCCTTTATCAATATCGTTAAGATCGAATACTAGCTCCTTCCTCTCCAAGTCTCCCGGAGACTGTCGCAGGATCCTGATCTTGTCCTTCTGCGCCGCAGGTTTCAGCCCCTCGGCCGACACTATGGCCTGGGTCAGCGTAATCGGTTCGCGAACGCGGTATGACCCTTGTTTGTTCACATTCCCATACACGTAGATGACGTCAGCATCGAGGATCGAAACGACATCGCCCGGCAGCATCCAGAACGTTTGGCGTCCTTCCTGGACGTCCCGAATCTTGAAATCAACGACGGCGATCTGCTCATTTTCCGCGGCAGTGCCGGCGGCCATACAACTCGAATTACTGCCTGTCCGCGCAACTAGCAATCGGGTGCCAGCCTCCTTATTGGGGCCGCCCGCCTGGGCGAGGATCTCAAGAAGGTGTACGCGCCGGTTCACATAATAGGTGCCGGGACGTTCGACCGCACCGATGACCGAGATCGACTGCGATCGTTGTTCCGCAACGGCGACCTTTACGCGCGGCTCGCGCAAATACTTCTCTTTGTAGGCGTTCTCGATGTCCGCAGCAAGTTCTGTCTCGGTCTTGCAAGCTGCGACGATCGGCTTCTCAAGGCGGAAAAGCAGGATCGTGCCGTTCGGGCTTACCGGAAAGCGCCCGCTAAGGTCAGCATGGCGAAACACCTGAATATCAAGAATGTCCTGAAGCCCAATCCGGTACCGTTCGTCACGTCCGTTCATTGAGTTCTCGCCCTGTTGCTCAGCCACTTCGGATTTCGCCACCGGCGTACTCACGGTCTGCGCCTGTGAGATCAGGCCTCCGGCCACGATGACAAATACGATCAGGAAGATAAATACTGCGCTCTTCATAAACTGGACAATCCTAAGCAGCTCCGCGGCTCAGCAAACGAATATCTTAGCAGATGGCCGTGTGCTTTGAAACAGGAAGTTTTGAAAGTTAATGCCTTTTGGCTAAACTTGCTTGCATACGCTGATGGATAATGCCACGCCGATGCTTCGGCAGTATCTCGAGATCAAGAAGCTCTATCCCGGAACGATCTTATTCTTCCGGCTTGGCGATTTCTATGAGATGTTCAATGAGGATGCTATCGTTGGCTCGCGCGAGCTTGAGATAACGCTCACCGCTCGGCAAAAGGACTCACCAAATCCAATACCAATGTGCGGCGTCCCGCACCATGCCGCTGCGTCGTATATCGCCCGACTAGTCAAGAAGGGGTATCGAGTCGCCATTTGCGATCAGACAGAAACACC
Source organism: uncultured Chloracidobacterium sp. (assembly GCA_964568325.1). Taxonomy (GTDB): domain Bacteria; phylum Acidobacteriota; class Blastocatellia; order Pyrinomonadales; family Pyrinomonadaceae; genus OLB17. The sequence goes on from CAZMQR010000134.1 coordinate 3,808, forward strand.
CGGCAAAGGTACAAAACTGGTCAAGCGCGAGGTCGTCCGAGTGGTCACGCCGGGGACCGCGATCGATCCGCAGCTCGTCGAATCGAGGGAATCCGTCTATCTCGCCGGGATCGCGGGTCGCGGCGATACATACGGCATCGCTTTCCTCGAAACCTCTTCGGGCCACTTTACCGCAACTGAACACTCTGGCAACGGTGCATGGCAGAGGGCCTGTGAAGGTTTGGACGCCTTTGCGCCTAGTGAATTGCTTTTTCCGGTATCCCTGCATGAACAGGTTACAGAGACGTACGGCGGCTTAGATAGTGGCCGTGGCCTCCTCGCAGAAAGCCAGGGTGCGACAGTAGGTCGTCCAAAGCTGACCCTAACTGAACGACCTGCTGACGAGTTTGAATTCAAGGCTGGCGAGGAGGCATTAAAAAGGCATCTGCAGGTTCACTCGTTGTCGGCCTTCGGCTTCGATGGGCATGCGCAGGCCGTGGGAGCTGCGGGAGCGTGTCTGAGATACGCCCAGGAGACCCAGAGGGCCGATGCGGGCCACATCTCAGAGCTAACGTATTTTGAGACAAGCGACTTCATGGTTCTTGACGCGATTACACTGAGGAACCTGGATATTTTTGTATGTCGCGGCGAAAAGTCAAAAAACACGCTGTTCGGAGTGCTGGATCAAACCGTAACGGGAATGGGGTCGCGGCTGCTACGACAATGGCTACTGCGTCCCTCCGTAAAGCGGAGCGAGATCGAGACACGGCTAGCGGCGGTAAGCGAGCTTTCTGACACGATATTGCGCGAGAAATTACGTTTCCTGATGAAAGATGTCAGCGACCTCGAACGGCTGATCGGTCGACTAAATCTCGGAACGGCAACGCCCCGGGACCTCGTTGCGTTGCGTCGTTCCATCGGGCAGGCCCCAAAAGTGAACGTTGAACTCGCCGATGTACGATCGTTGCTTCTCCAGGTGCTGGCCGAGAATATCTTTGAACTGCCTGAACTGACAGACCTGATCGACCGAGCGTTAGTTGACGAACCACCCTCGAATCTGGCCGTTGGCGGAGTTATCCGGGATGGCTACCATGCAGAACTCGATGGAATACGAAGCGTCTCATCCTCTTCTAAGCAGACAATTGCGGCCTTCGAGGGCCAGGAGCGGGACCGCACGGGAATCGCTAACCTAAAGGTCCGGTTCAACAACGTCTTCGGCTACTATATCGAAATATCAAAAGCGAATATTGCTCGCGTGCCTGACGATTACGAGAGGCGACAGACGCTTGCGAACGCAGAGCGTTATGTTACCCCGCAGTTAAAGGAATGGGAGCGCAAGATACTTGGTGCCGATGAGCGTATAGCGCTGCTCGAAGCTGAACTGTTTCAACAGATTCGCGAGCGCGTTTGTGAAGAAACGCGAAAGTTGCACTCCACAGCGAAGGCTTTGGCTACACTCGATGCGTTGTGCTCACTTGCTGAAACCGCTGCAAAGAATGGTTATGTTTCGCCCGAGCTTCACGACGGCGATACGATCGAGATTAAAGGTGGCCGTCATCCTATTGTCGAGGGTTCCCTTGCCGGCTCGTTCATTCCGAATGATATTAGGATGAACAATTCGACAGACCGACTTCTGATAATCACCGGGGCCAACATGGGCGGAAAATCTACGGTACTACGGCAGATCGCATTGATCCAGATATTGGCCCAGATCGGATCGTTCGTTCCCGCCGCTTCTGCACGGCTCCCCATCGTCGACCGGATATGGACGCGAGTAGGCGCGTCTGATGACCTTGCGTCGGGGAGGTCTACTTTCATGGTCGAAATGACTGAGACCTCAGCAATTCTCTACGGGGCTACCGCGAGGAGCTTGGTTCTTCTCGACGAGATCGGTCGTGGAACTTCCACCTTCGACGGTCTTTCTATCGCGTGGGCGGTTGCCGAGGCCCTTCATAATTCGCCCGGACACGCGGCAAAGACGCTTTTTGCTACGCATTATCATGAGTTGACTGAACTTGCTGAGACCCTTCCAGGGGCTAAGAACTATCAGATCACAGCGACCGAGAGGGATGGCGATGTGGTCTTCCTACACAAGCTCCAGCCTGGGAAGGCCTCAAAATCCTACGGTATTGCCGTAGCGAAGCTCGCGGGACTGCCGGCGGAGGTAGTCGAGCGGGCGAAAGAAGTGCTCGCAAAGCTCGAGAAGTACGAACTCGCCATTTTCTCGGACGAAGGGCCGACAGGCCTTGCGAAGGCGGCTGCCGGGCATGCGGCGTCCCAATATTCGCTGTTTGCGATAAGCAATGAATCAGCGATCGAAACCCTTCGCGACCTTGACGTCGCGACGCTCAGCCCGGACGAATCGAAGGCACTGCTCACTAAGGTCAAGGAGCGCATCATATAAGTGACTAACCGACGCTCATTTCTCAGAAACTCCCTCTTTGGCGTTCCGCTGATGAGGCTTGTAACGGAACCGGACGAGGAACGAGTGGCTCGACCGCTCGTTGTCTCAACCTGGGACAGCGGGATAAGGGCAAATGCAGCCGCGTGGCCAACCCTTGCCGCTGGAGGCACGGCGTTGGATGCCGTAGAGAAGGCGGGCATTGCCGCCGAGGACGAACCGAGCTGCTGTGTCGGGCTGGCTGCACTTCCGGATCGAGATGGCTTTGTCACCCTCGACGCATGCATCATGGATGAGCGAGCCAACATCGGAGCGGTTTCCTTTCTCGAGCGGATCAAACATCCTATATCGGTCGCCCGTGCGGTCATGGAAAAGACGCCGCATGTGCTGCTGTCTGGTGAAGGTGCCCTAAAGTTTGCCGTTGAGAACGGATTTAAGCTGGAGTCCGGAGATCTCTCGGATGAATCTCAGAAGGCGTGGGAAGAATGGCTAAAGGAGAGCAAATATGAACCACGGATAAACGTCGAGAACAAGCGGGCAGTCGTAGGGTCGGCCACACA
>CAZMQR010000135.1:0-6736 GCA_964568325.1 uncultured Chloracidobacterium sp.
CGACAAAATCCGGAGTCGGTGACGGGGTCGGCGTCGGGCTCGGTGTCGGGCTCACCGAGGGCGTAGGTGTCGGTGTCGGAGTCGGAGTCGGCGTTGGCGTCGGCGTCGGCGGGATACTGTTGGCTGCGTAGACGATAAGGACCGCGCTCGTGTTCAGTCCGCGCCAGGTCACGTTAACTGTTGCCGTGCCCGCGGCCAGGAATCTCCATTCCAGCTTGGCCGCAGGATCGACGACCGCCGGGTTGGTCGACGTCATCTGTATCACTTGGCCGTAGAACCAGCGACGCAGCTTCAAGCCCGGGCTGCCCGGCGAGGCAATGTTCGTGTAGTTCTCGTACAAGGCCGGAAAAACCCCGCCGCCCGCCTCGTATATGCCCGATGCGGGATCGATACTGATCGAAGTGAGCGAATAGGCCTGAGAATCGGGATCGGTGCTCACGACCAATACAGGTTCGCCTATAAAGACCTTGCCGCTGACCGTTGTTGCAGTGCCTCGCAATACGACATCGCCGGGAATCGTCGTATCGACGTTCAGTGAGGCACGGCCGGGAAATCCTGCGACATTCGTTACCGTGATCGCATTGCCTCCGGTTCCGGCGGCACCAAAACGCTCGGCGGTCCAGAATACCGGCGCCGCAAACGCCTCGCCTGCAGGGAGCATAAAGTTGTACGTGTATGTCGCTGATGGAGATGAACCAGGAGAGAACGATTGCTGATGGATCGCGCCCTCGAATGCTGTGATAGTTTCCGCGGCATTCTCTATGTCGTCGATATCGTCCTGCGTTAGCGGGGCCGGCATACGGAACGGCCCGAATATACGCTCTGATGGGGGCAACTCGTCCGATTGATCAAGCGCACGGATGGTGTGACGTCCTGTATGGCTTGAGAGGACCTGTCCGTCTGAGCCGCCGAATGCGTCGAGATTTCCAAAACCACCGGACGACGGGCCCGGACCGACAAAGGCATGTGAGATAAGTGTGCCCGGATGGACGCGAAAGCTGTTGTCGGGCATCGACTGTCCGGCACCGGGCGTTGTGCCGGTCATCGCATCAAAGTCCACCACGCCGTCGGACCCTCGCGGCAGCACCAAGGCCCCTGTCGGGCCATTCATTCCAAGGGCTGCTTCAGCGTAACTATAGTTCGTATCGCTCGGAGGCATGCCGTCGCCGACCGTGGTTGCGACCAAATGAAACTTGGCGTCAGGGTCGGGCAGCCATGGAGCATTCGCATCGGTTCGATTGATCTGTGTAATCTGCGGGCCGATCGGGTCAAATTTCGGCTGGGCTACGCCGGATGAGAACATGAATCCCGAGATGCCGCTAGCTTGCCCGTGCCCAGTGCGTAGCCACACCGGGTTCTCATTTATCTCGTTGATGGCGGCCATATAGCGGACGAGTCGCGTGCCGTTATGCGGAGAGCCGATCGTTACAATGCGGTGAAATCGGCCTCGGTTGAAGTTCTCGGCATTTCGGAACGGCTGGGTCACGAATGCATTTGCGTTCCGGGACGTCAGTATTCGAGTCAGGATACCGCCTTGACTATGCGCGATCACATCGTGCCGCGTTAGGGCCCAGTCGGAATCGAGCTGGTCCCTCATCTCGTCGAACTGCTCCAGTGCCATTCGGGCAAGCGGACCAAAGGGCAGTACGGTATTCTCTTTGGTGTGTGCCAACCCGCCCGCAGGTTCCTGACCGTAGAGGATCGTTCGTACAAAGTCCTCATTGCCCTGACTCCAGGGCCGCGAGACGGCCAGTTCGTTCTTGAAGTTATTCCCCCACGCACCATCTGTGTTGTAGCCGTGTATCAGCGCGATCGGCGGCTTTCTGATAAAAAAGGGCTTTGATTCAATGTATTCGCTTGTGATCGGGTCTCGCAGTCGGAGTATGGCCTCGATCTCATTCCGACCCGTGTCAAATTCGATCTCGTCGGAGCCGATCGCGCCCAGATACGCGAAATGCCTGTTCTGCGACAGGTTGAAGTTGAAGGTAGCCACCGTGTCCCATCCCTGGCCGCCGAGATAGCGCATGCGGTCCTCGAGCGGAACGCCGTTTATCTGCCCGCCCCTGACAATATCGACTTCGACGTCGGCCTGAATGCTGTTCGTGAGGTCCTCCTTGCCGATCTCCAGATCGAACAAGAGTGGAGTGACCCCGTCGGCGACCATTCCCTTGGATACGCGCGGGGCAGCGCCGAGGTCATCGCGGTTCGTTTTGTAGATCAAAGGGGCATCGAGGTTCGTAAGCCCCTGATCGATGCTCGCCGGCGTCAACGACGCCGTATTTGGCCGGCGCATTTTGACCGTCGCGTTTGGCCCGAGGTGGTAAACATACGCCACACCCTGGAGATGGCCCGCCGGTGGAACGTCGATCGCGCCGCCTCCAACAAGCAACTGGCTGTCCGAATAGCTTAGGGAGGACGGAGCGAAGCTCTCACCCGTTGGACCGACCGGAAGGATCTGAAGCTGTTGCGACCATGTTGACGCGGTTTTGCCGAAAATATAGGCCCCCGGTTGCGCCCCGATCGCCACCTTGCTGTCTCCGTCGCTGGCGATCAGCCCGCCAAAACGAATGACTACAGGATCGTTGACCGTGAGCGTCTGCACAGGCGTCCAACTTGGCCCGGCATAGACCCACACGGCCCCGCGAGTAGCGCCCGGCCCATTATATTTGTCCGCACCGAGCATGACGGTGTTGTCGGAGATCACCCCATTGGAGAAGCCAAAATCGTCATCGACATCCCCGTTAGGAGAGGTAAGGTAGGCCTGCTCGGTCCAGGTTGAGCCGCTCTTGGTAAAGATATATGCGGCCCCAACTCTAGTATTTGGGGGCACTACCCGTGTGCTCCCGATAACGGCCGTGTTGCCGGACAGGGTTATCCCGTAGCCGAAACCGTTGCCGGCGCTCTGGCTGCCGCTGAACACTTGACGCTGCACCCAAGTGGAACCGGAACGGGAAAAGTAGTACACCCGGTTGGCATCTGTCCCTATCAGCAGGTCGTCACCGCTCATGGCTACGTCGCCAAAGCCCTCGTGCTCCTCGGCTCCGACGAGTTTGAGCCGTTGTGTCCACGTAGTCCCGGTACGCTCGAATATATAAACAGATCCCTGATTAATATTGGGGCCGATATCGTCGGTCGGAATGCCTGCTGCAATTGTATCGCCGGATAGCCCAACAAGGCCCCCAAGACCTTGATTCACCCTGCCGTCGGACGCAAACAGCTTTTGCTGGAATACCCAATTGCCCCCCTCGCGCACAAAGACGTAGATCGCCCCGCTGTTTACGACGACGCCGTTTCCATACGGGGCCCCGATCGCTGCCGTATCGCCCGAGACAGCAACCGACCAGCCATAGTAATCCCCGGCCTCTCCGTCAGCGGGAGTCAGCCTGATGCCGGGACCCGGATCGCCCAAAGGGGACTCCGCCCTGACAGCCGAGATCGCCTCGTCAAGCGAGCTGAATCTCTGTCCGGGATGGCCATCCAGCCTGTCATCACCAATGCTCTTCTTAATCATCTTGTCCGGCACCAGTGCGTCTTTGGACGCGGCCGAAGTGATGACCACGGTCAACGCGCCGGCAGCCATCACACCGGAAAGTACTATGAGCAAGTAGCGGGTAAGGTTTTGCATAAAAAAGAATTCGATCGCAGCGAGGTCAACTTTGCATTTCACACAACTTCATATGCGAAAAAACCAAAAAAAAAGTGACAACGAACAGCCCCGGCCCAGTTAGATCCCGACGATGAACTATAAAATGAGCCAAACGCGTTCAAAATGCAAGAAAACTCGTTACAGTTCGACGACCGCTTGCGTGAAGAGAAGGTCAGGTGGATAAACTGAGTGAAGCACGTGAGATCGGGGGGATTTGGCTTTTTGGACCTTCGACCAATCGTGGGAAGACCTTCGACCAATCGGGGGTGAAAAGGTTGGGCGAAGGGCAAAGTCCTTTACCTATGACCCTGTAAATACTGGACAAGACGCAATTTTCGCTGAAAACGGCGCGAAACGGGAAAAAACCAAAAGTTGCGCGGCTGTTGTCGCGTCATTTTTCTGAATTTTGGGGCGCAGTTGCATTGAGCGCTGCGGGAAACTAACCTCATAGTTTGGCAGCCGAAGCACAATGGATCACGCCGGGGGTGAGGTCGATGTTTTTGTCGACGACGGCGTTCTTGTTGGCGAATGTTTTCGTCAAGCAGGTCGCGCACATTCCGGCGATGGAGACGGTGTTTTTCAGGTGCCTGATCGCCAGCACGTTTTGCCTGATCGGGCTGTATCGCGACGGCGCCGACGCGGTCGGCAAGAACCATCTGGTGCTGTTTCTGCGGGGCGCGTTCGGCACGGCGGCGTTGTATTGCTTCTTTCTGACGCTGCAGAATATGCCGCTCGCGTCGGCCCAGACGATACAATACCTGTCGCCGATATTCACCGCGACCATCGCGATATTCGTGCTCAGCGAAAAGGTGCGGTCGATCCAATGGCTGTTCTACGCGGTGGCGTTTTTGGGGGTGCTGCTTATTCAGAGGTTCGACCCGCGGATCTCGCCGTTCTATCTCGGACTCGGAATATTCTCGGCGTTCTGCTCGGGCGTGGCTTACAATCTCGTGCGGAGCATGCGCGGCAAAGAGCATCCGTTGACCGTCGTGCTGCATTTTCAACTCGTTGGGCTGGTCGTCGGGGCAGTGTCGCTGTTTTTCGAATGGACCACGCCCGTTGGGATCGAATGGCTGTGGCTGTTCCTCGTGGGTGTGTTTTCGCAGCTCGGGCAGATGTTCCTGACCAACGCCCTGCAACGCGAGCCGGTCGCCGGCGTGGCTATAATCAATTACACCGGCCTCGTATATGCCATCACGATCGGCTGGATAGTCTTTGGCGAAGCCCAAGGGCCGATGGCGTTGGCAGGTATGGCTTTGGTAGTCGCCGGCGTCGCCATGAGCGTGCTGTATGGACGAAGGCAGCGAAGCAGGGAAGCTGTTGAGACGACCGCGGCCTAGCGAAGTGAGAAATGAGAAGGGAGAAATGAGAAGTGACAGCATTAGGGTCTCGGTCGTTACCGTGAGTGATTCGCGGACGCTGGCGGATGATGCGTCCGGCGATACACTGGTCGCATTATTGAGCGGCATTGGGGCGGAGATCGTCGAGAGGGTTGTTGTGTCCGACGAACTGTTCGACCTGCGGGAAACGCTTTACGGATTGGCCGAGCGCGAAGACGTCAATCTGATCATCACGACCGGCGGAACGGGCTTTGGGCCGAGGGACAATACGCCTGAGGCGACGCGGGCCGTCATCGAACGTGAGGCTCCGGGCCTCGCCGAGGCGATTCGGCGTGAGACGGCCGTAAAGACGCCGATGGCGATGCTGTCACGCGGTATTTGCGGCATTCGTGGGAACACGCTGATCGTCAACCTGCCCGGCTCACCCAGGGGCGTTGAGGAATGTTTCGCGGTCATCCGGCCGGTACTATCGCACGCGATCGACCTGCTGGCGGGGAAGACAGGACATTAACCGCGAAAAACGCGAAAGATGCTAAAAAAGGAAAGAGGATCGCGGCGACCCTCTTTTTTGGCGTATTCCGCGTGTTTCGCGGTCAAATTCTTACCTCCTGACCGCCCCGGTGATGAACGCTGCGGCGGCGGTTTTGAGCTTGCGGAGTTCGCCGACATCGATATACATCATGTGCCCGGCCTCGTAGTAGGTGAAAGAGACGTTGCGGCGTAGGGTTGGGTCGAGGTTCATAGCCGAGACCGTGTATTCGGCGGCAAAAAATGGCGTCGCCATGTCGTAATAGCCCTGCGAGAGCCAGACCTTCATGTACGGATTTTTGGCCATTGCGTCTTTGAGCGGCATGCTCGTGTCGGCATAGGCGTTGTTTGTATTCCAGTTCCAGGGACTGCTGATGCCGCCGCCGAGGATGTAGTACTCGACGTCAGATTTGTAGCCGAGTTCGTCGCGGACGTAGCTGTTAAAGGCAGCGGTGTAGGGCGGACGAATGGCGTTCATCGACGGGTCGCTGTCCGGGTTTTCGCCCGCGGCGTCGCGGTCGATGCCCTTGAAGCGGCTGTCGAGACGGCCGACCGTGCGGCGTTCTGATACGCGCAGCAGTTCCTTCTGGAATTCGCCAAGCTCGATACGGAAATTCTGTCGGATGATGAAATCGGTCGGCAGGCCCGTAAATGCGGCATATGATGTGGCAAGCGTGTTCCTCTCGGTGTCGGTCAACGAATCAATCCTGAGCAGGGCCCGAAGGTATTCGTTGGATGCCCATCGGCGCGACTCGTCGGTGACCTGTTCGATCGTCTTGGATTGAAGCTGCGGCGGCAGACGCTTGTGGTACCAGGCGGTTGCGGTGTAACTCGGGAAGATGAACACCAGTGGCATGTCGTTGTTGCTGGCAAAGCGGATGGTTTGAAAATTCATTACCGCCGACACGAGCGCGATGCCGTTGAGCGCGATGCCGTGTTCGAAGAGCCAGTTCGAGAGGCCCGAGGCTCGCGTCGTGCCGTATGATTCGCCGACGAGAAAGAGTGGCGACGACCAGCGTTCGTTGCGGCCAAGATAGAGGCGAATGAATTCGCCGACCGATTCGATATCGCCATTGACGCCAAAGAACTTGCTGGCGAGATCAGGCTTTGCGGCACGCGAATAGCCCGTGCCGACGGGGTCGATAAAGACCAGGTCAGTCTCGGTGAGCCATGTCGAGGCATTGTCCTCCATCTCATACGGCGGCGGCGGAAGCATCCCGTC